>JANOUB010000557.1:0-3233 GCA_031416615.1 Thermoleophilia bacterium | reverse complement strand
TCACTCGTCAGCGCGTTTCTGATCTTCCTGCTCGTCCGCACTCGCGGCAGGTAATCCGCTACCGGCGGCTGTGCGTCATCAGGCTCGCAACGAGTCGCCGGGCCAGTTCCGGCCCAATCGCCTCGTCGAGCCGCACGCGGGCGGGAACGCGATGCTCCGCCGCGCCAAGCGACAGGCAATGCCGCAGCAAGAGGGTGGTGCCGTCGCTCTGCTTTGCTTGTGGGGTGACGATTGTCTCCATGTCCTTGTTCATCGGTCATCCTCCCGGTGCTCAATGATCCCTCCACCCAGGGAACGGGGCCGCAGAGCACTCCCACAGATATCTGATCGACCGGACGGTGTGGTCACCCTACGCCTGGAGCCACCGTTTTGGCGCGGGCGTGGCATCTCGTCCCGCGATCACGCAAAACGGCGGCTCCAGGCTAAAGCCCCTCCGACCGCGTGCAAGTGGTAACGCGAAACCCTCAGACGAGGGACGTCAGCTGTAGTCGATGAGCGCGTGCACGTCGGTGCCGGGGATCCGGTCGCGGCCGTGGAGGAACGACAACTCGATCACGAACAATGCCCCGACGACGGTCGCGCCCACTCGCTCCACGAGCTCGATCTTGGCGTGAGCTGTGCCACCGGTCGCGAGCACGTCGTCAAGCACGATCACCCGGGCACCTGGTGCGATCGCATCGGCGTGAATCTGAAGGGCGTCCGAGCCGTATTCGAGGTCGTACCGTGCCTCGATCGTCTTCCACGGCAGCTTCCCGGGTTTCCGTGCGGCCACAAAGCCGCATCCAAGAGCGTACGCGAGAGCCCCACCGAAGATGAACCCGCGCGCCTCGGCACCGAGGATCACGTCCGGCGTGCGTGGGCCGGACCAGGCTGCAAGGCGGTCGATCGTCTCGCGGAAGGCGACCGGATCGGCGATCAGCGGCATCACGTCCTTGAACAGGATCCCTTCGCTCGGGAAGTCCGGCACGTCACGGATCAGTGCTGTCAGATCGAGCGCGGTCATCGTTCCGCCACCTCCCGGAGGTCGCGCGTGAGCAGCAGCTGTGCCAACTCCTGCGCGACGACAGCCAGGCCCTCGAGGTCCTCGAGCGCAGCGGCGCGCCGCTCCAGGTTGCGAGAGCGAAGAGCGGGCGCGACGACCTGCTCGAGCAGTGCGGACTGACGCCCTGCAGCTGTGCGAAATGCCCGCAGGTGTCGTGCGTCGATCCCGTGACGGGCAATCCGGGCACAGGCGAGCGCGATGTCGGCTTCGCTCTCGCGGTAGAGGCGCTCGCCCCCTTCGATGCGGGGCGCAAGCAAGCTGAAATCCTCGAGTTGGCGCGCGAAGTCGGCCGAGATCCCTGCGCGCTCGCAGAGATCGGACATATCGATCTCGTCCTCCTGGCCGCGCAGACCAGCGGCACGGCGCTTCGCCCGGTCAGCGGTCGGAGCTCGAAGCTCCTCCCGGATCACCCGTAGCGGCAGGAACTCGTCGCGTTGCAGCCGCAGGATCGTGATCAGCCGCTCGACGTCTGCCTCGGCGAACAGCCTGTAGCCGCCTCTCGTTCGACTGGGCTGGAGAAGCCCCTGGTCTTCGAGGTACCGGATCTTCGAAATCGAGATGTCCGGGAAGTCGTCGCGCAGGCGTTCACAGACGGCGCCGATCGTGTGCAGGTGCGCGGTCGGGTTTGTTTCGGGGACTGTCGTCATCGGCGCAGGAACGTCATCCGGTACTTGCCCACCTGAACCTCGTCATCGTCCTCGAGCACGGAGCTCTCGATCCGGCGCTTGTTGACGAACGTTCCGTTGAGGCTGCCGAGGTCGCGGATCGTGAAGATGTTCGCTTCGCGGACCAGCTCGGCGTGCCGGCGCGAAACGGTGACGTCATCGAGGAAGACGTCGCATTCCGGCGAGCGACCGATCAGGGCCCTGTCTCCGATCGCCTCGAAGCTCTCCCCCGCCCTGCCACCACCCGACCGCACGACAAGCGCCGGCCCGTCGATGCTGCCCCCGGTGGGAACGAAATCGAGGTCATCCGGCCCGAGGCTCAGAGTCGTCTCTCCCACGCTCTCACGGATGAGTAAGGCCCCGCAGCGCGAGCAGTAGGTCGCCGCCTCAGGGCTCTGGAAGCCGCATTCCGGGCAGTAGATGTGACTCATTGCCCTCCGCCGAGGATCGAGCCGAGATCGCCCGCTTCGACGTGGCCGCCACTCCGCGAGCGCTTCGCGCGCTCTGCCCGGATGATGTCGATCTGGGCGTGCATCACCCGCCGGTTGAGCGAGATATCGTCTTCCTCCTGTTCGAGGCGCCGGATCTCGACCCACAGCGTGTTGTCGTCCAGGCTCGCCAGGTCGGGGAGTGGGTCGAGTTCGGCCTCGGGAGGCACTTCACCGGTGCCGGCATACAGCGGGCGCTCGAGGGACATGACCGGTGTCACCTCGAAGGTTCCCGTCGCGACCTGCGCCTTGAGCCGCCCGGTGCGCTCGGCCCTGAGGATATCGATGCGCCCGTGCAGGACACGACGGCGTCGAGAGGTCGCGTCTTCACCTTCCTCGAGCTGCACGAGCAGTGCGAACAGCTCGTCGTCGGAGAGTGGCAGCAGGTCGGGGAGCATTTCCACAGGTGCCTTTCCGGTCGGGAGGGCTCGGTGATCGAGGATTCAGCGTAGCGAAGGGGTCAACCTCAGCTTGAGGCTTTGGCGCCCAGCTGAGGATTTCGCCCTGCGGCCGTCTCTCCCTGCACGATCGAGCCGAACACGCTGGTTAATCCACATCAAGCCTCGGGCGCCGAACCTCTCGCCGCACCTCGAGGACGTACTGACCTGCGGCGATCACCGCAAGCGCGAGGTTGATCCAGAAGCAGGCGACGGGCCACCAGGTTCCCCGCTCCGTGACGAGCACGAATCCGATCGAAGCGTACAGGCCCCAGGTCGCGATCTTCCCGAGTCGCGAGACCTCGAAGTGGTAGCCGCGTCGGACGACGAGCTTGTAGCCGCCGACGAGCAGGAGATCTCGCAGGAGGATAACGAGGGCGAACCACGGCAGCCGGTCGAAGACGACGAGCAGAACGACGGCCGAGTCGATCATCAGCCGATCGGCAAGCGGGTCGGCCACTTTGCCGAACTGCGACTCGACGCGCCAGCGCCGCGCGAGGTAGCCGTCGGCCTGGTCGGTGAACGCAGCAAGTCCGAAGACGATCCCGGCCGGCCAGCTCGGCCCGCTTCGCTCGTCGAGCAGCAGCCAGACGAAGAGAGG
>JANOUB010000556.1:0-8191 GCA_031416615.1 Thermoleophilia bacterium | reverse complement strand
GGGCAATTGTACGTTGACGAGTACAACTCGCGCTACGTCGTCGGCGAGGAAGAGCAGCCGTTGCAAACACGTCGCGTCCCCACCCAGAGCCGACGCCAGCGCCAACATCGCGAGTCTCGCCTCGTCGTCATTGCCGTGATGGCGATCGTGCTGCTCACGTCTCTCGAGATCGCCGCCTGGAAGTTGGTCGAACTGCTCGGCCTCGAGCGCGCGGAGGTATTTAGCCCGCACTTTCGTCCGGAACTCCATCTCGTTGAAATCGAGGCCCTGGCGCGTGCGGGCCTCGCGGAGGCTTGAGCCGATCTCGAACATGGACTCGAAGTCTAGATGAGACTACGAGCGTCGTATCTCGCGGTGGCTATAGGGGGGCTCCGTCGCTCCGATCTAGCCCACGGCGACCAGCAACCCGTAGACCGAAACCGCAATCGCTGCCGACGCAGCGAGGCAGAGCCCGAGGATGCCGAGCAGCCGTCCCGCTCGAGCAGCCTTCGCCCCGCCTCCACCACCGAGCGTCGCCCGGGCCAGCATGCGGGCCCGGCGGGCCAGGATGACGGCGGCAATACCGAAGGCCGCAGCGATCGGGATCGCGAAGCCTGCGTGGAGAAGGTCGTACAAATCCGAGTAGCGGGTCGTGAAGATCGCGACCGGCAAGGTCAGCGTTGCGAGGACACCGAGGGTCAAGGACCACGCTGCGCGCGGGTTGCCCATCACGACTTCTTGTACGGGCGGCCTACTGCTGCCGGCGGGATCGAACGGCCGACGACGCCTGCGACTGCGATCAGTGTGAGCACGTATGGAAGCGCCTGGAACAGCACGGCCGCGGATTCGGAGTACTCGGGCAGCCGTTGGGCGAGTGCGCTCGAGAATCCGAACAGGATGCAGGCAGCCGCGGCGCCGAACGGTCGCCAGTTCCCGAAGATCACCGCGGCAAGTGCGATGAATCCGCGACCGGCTGTCATGTTCTCGTTGAACGAGTTGAGGAACCCGATCGACAGGTACGCCCCACCACAGGCAGCGAGCATGCCCGACAGCACGACGGCGCCGTAGCGGATTCCATAGACGGAGATCCCGACCGTATCGGCCGCCTTGGGATGCTCACCGACGGCGCGAATCCTCAGCCCCAGCGGCGTCTTGAAGAGGACGAGCCAGGAAAGTGGAATCAGGATCAGCGCGAACCAGATCATCAGGTTGAGATCACCGAGGACGACGTCGAAGAATGGGAGACCGCCGAGGAATCCGAGATGCACAGCCGGAATGCCGGAGATGTCGGTGGGTGTGCCCTGCTCGCCGTAGATATCGATGTACAGGTATCCCGTCAGCCCGAGCGCGAGGAAGTTGATCGCGGTGCCGCCAATGATCTGATCGGCGCGCAGGTGGATCGACAAGACGGCGTGGAGGAGCGCCATCACGCCGCCGGCAACGATCGCCGTGAGCAGCCCGAGCCACCAGGTGCCGAGCTTGTCGGCGCCGAGGATGCCGAAGAATGCACCGGTCAGCATCATTCCCTCGAGCCCGATGTTCGTGACCCCTGACCGTTCGCTGAACATGCCACCGATCGCCGCAAAGATCAGCGGCGTCGCAAATCGGAACGTCGATGCAATCAGCGCCGACCACACGACAACTGTCTCGAGCTTGCCGACACCGGAGAGGGTGGCCAGGTACCCGACCGCGAAGCCGAGGACGCCGGAGGCGATCGCAAAGCCACCGAACCGTCGCTCACCCCGGATGAGCACACCGGCGCCGAGCATGATCGCGATCACGCAGACGACGAGGCTCCACACCCACGACCGCGCCGAGATCGGCGGCAGCGCGATCCAGACGCCGACGAGGCCGAGTGCGATCCCGATCCAGGCGACGGTACGCAGACCCCGTGGAGCACGGGCGGCGACGGGAAGCGCGACGGAGGTCATGCCGGCTTCCTTCGTCGCTCACGGGCCATCAGCCAGAGCACGATCAAGTCGGCACCGACGAACAGCACGACGAGGCCCTGGATCAACAGCGTCAGGTTCGAAGCGAGGTCGGGCCGGAAGACTTCGGGGTCGAGGTTCCGGGTTGCCGTGCCGGTGAGTAACCCGCCGAAGAGCAACGCTGCAAGCGCGACGCCGATCGCGGTGTTGCGCCCGAGCAGCGCAACAGCGATGCCGACGAACGCGATGGTGGCGCCCGACACGCTGTCGGTGGCCAGCCGGAACTGCCAGCCCAGGACGTCCATCGCCCCGGCCGTCCCGGCGAATGCACCGGAGATCGCCATCGCGAGGAAGTAGTTTCGAGGGACGTTGATGCCGCCGTAGCGCGCCGCCTCGGGGTTGAACCCGACCGCCTTGACGCCGTAGCCGAGCGTCGTGCGGCTGAGGATCAGCCAGTACACGACGAGGGCGCCGATCGCGACGAAGAATCCGACATGCAGACCCTGGAAGACGGGGTCACCCCAGAAGACCGGAAGCTTGGCGCCTTCGACGATGTCGTTCGAGACCGGTACGAACTCCTGGCGATCGTTCTGGAGCGGCCCGCCGAGGCCGAACAGGAAGACGCCGATCCAGATCGCAATCCAGTTGAGCATGATCGTCGAGATCACCTCGTGCGCACCGACGGTCGCCTTCAGGAAGCCGGCGATGCCCGCCCAGAGCGCACCGCACAATGCGCCTGCGATGGCCGCGAAGAGGATGTGGATGAGCGGGTTCAGGCCCTCGAACGAGGATCCGATCCAGACGGCAAAGATCGCGCCGACGATGTACTGGCCCTGACCGCCGATGTTGAAGAGCCCGCAGCGGAAGGCGAAGGCGACGGCGAGCCCCGTGAGTATGAGCGTCGTCGTGATGATCAACGTCTGTTGCATGTTGAACGCCGCTGCCTGCCGCTCCGTACCCGTCACCCAGGGGAGGAACCAGTTGAATCCCGCGCCCTCGAAGATCGCTCGATAGGTCGCGAGCGGATTCTTGCCCGTGGTGACGAGGACCACGAGGCCGCCAACGGCGAACGCGAGGAGCGCCGTCAGAATCGGAGCGAGGATGCCGCCGGCCTTCTGCGCAATGTCGTAGCGCCCGAGCAACGATTGCTCCATCTCCGGGCCGAAGCCGGACGGGTCCTGCGGCGCTCCTGCGGGCGGTTGCTCCTGCTCGCTCACGCCGCCGCCTCTCCGCGACCGCCGCCGGTCATGGCGACACCGAGCTCTTCCTCGGTTGCCGACGTCGGGAACTCGCCGACGATCTCGCCCTCGTAGATGACGAGGATCCTGTCCGAGAGCGAGAGGATCTCCTCCAGCTCGAGCGAGACCAGGAGGATCGCACGACCCTCGTCGCGCTCCTCGACGTGGCGCCGTTGCACTAACTCGATCGCGCCGACGTCGTGGCCCCTGGTGGGCTGAGCGGCGATCAGGGCTTGTGGGTCACGGCCGATCTCACGGGCGAGCACGACCTTCTGCTGGTTACCGCCGGAAAGGCCACCGGCGCGTGTCTGCGGCCCGCCGCCGCGAACGTCGTACTCCTGGATCAGCCGCGCGCCCCGCTCGACCAGACGGCCGGGGAACAACCAGCCGAATCGGGAATCCGGTGCGCGCCGGAAGTCGTGCAGGGCGATATTTTCGGCGATCGTGAACTCGAGCACGAGGCCGCGACGCTGTCTGTCCTCCGGAATGTGACCGAGACCCGCTTCGAAGTGGCGGTGCGCACTCGTGGTCGTGACGTCCTCCCCGGAAATCTTGACGGTCCCGGAGGCCGCCTTTCGCAGGCCGGTCATGGTGTCGATCAGCTCCGTCTGCCCGTTCCCATCGATCCCGGCGAGGCCTACGATCTCGCCCGCCCTGATGTCGAGCGACAGCCCACGGACCTTCTCGATCCCGCGATCGTCGAACACGTGCAGATCTCTGACCTCGAGCAGAGTGTCGCCCGGCGACGACGGGCCTTTCTCGACATGGAGCAGCACCTCACGGCCGACCATCAGCTGGGCGAGGCTCTCCTCCGTTGCCCCGGCCGCGGGTAGCGTCTCGACCTTCTTGCCCCGTCGCAACACCGTGATCCGGTCGGCGACCGCGGTCACCTCGTTCAGCTTGTGGCTGATGAAGATGATCGACTTCCCCTGATCGGTGAGACCGCGGATGATCTGGAACAGCTCGTTCGCTTCCTGCGGTGTGAGAACGGCGGTGGGCTCGTCAAGCACCAGAATGTCGGCGTTTCGGTACAGCGCCTTGAGGATCTCTACTCGCTGCTGCTGTCCAACGGTGATGTCCTCGACTCGGGCCTTCGGGTCGACGGCGAGACCGAAGCGATCGGAGATCTCGCGCACGCGATCGTTCGCCTCTGCGATGTCGAGGAAGGCGCCCGCGTGGGTCGGTTCGGCGGCAAGAACGATGTTCTCCGCCACGGTCATGACCGGGATCAGCATGAAGTGCTGGTGCACCATCCCCACACCCGCAGCGATCGCAGCACTCGGTGAGCCCAGCTGTACCAGCTTGTCGGCGATCCTGATCTCGCCCTCGTCCGGGTGGTACAGGCCGTAGAGGATGTTCATCAGGGTCGACTTGCCTGCGCCGTTCTCACCGAGCAGCGCGTGCACCTCGCCCTGACAAAGGTCGAAACTCACGTCGTCGTTCGCGACGATGCCGGGAAAACGCTTCGTGATATGGCTCATCTCGAGCACGTTCTCGGGGACGTCGGCCATCGAGCGACGATTCTACGGGTCCCGGCGGTGGCGGGTGCCTGGATGCCGCCGGCCGGCCTGTCGAACGGCCCGGGTCGAGCCCCGAAACACGGGAGGGCAGGCCCTTCGGCCTGCCCTCCCATTGGTTCGTTCTCCCGACTGCCGGGCTAGGAGACCGTCGTCGGAATGCCCTTCAACTTGCCGGTGCGGATCTTCTGTTCGAGGACCTTCTCGGCGGTCACGATCGCTGCCGGCACCTTCGCGGAGATCGAGCCGAGCCCGACACCTCCGGCGCGGACCGAGAAGGTCGTGTTGCCGTAGCCCTTGAACGTGCCCGTCTTCGCCTGCTTCATCGTGCGCAGGACGCCGGCGTCGACACGCTTGACCGCGCTCGTCAGCATGTGCGCCCCAAGATAGGCCTGGTCGGCGTCAACACCGATGCCCCAGACCCCCTTGTCCTTCGCCGCAGAGAGTGAGCCAAGGCCGCACCCTCCCGCGACCTGGAACTCGGCCTGCGAGCCCTGGGCGATGTGGTTGAGCGAGATCTCCTTGCACTTGCTCTGATCGCTGAAGTTCTGCGAATAGCCGTAGAGCACCTTCGCCTTCGGGTTCGCGGCCTTCGCACCGGCCTGGTAGCCGGCGATGTACTTGTCGACCGGTGGGATCTTGAGACCGCCGACCGCACCGATGACGAGCGGCTTCTTCTGCGACATCAGCGTCTTGATCGCGAGCCAGCCGGCGAGGTACCCGGCCTCCTGCTCGCGGAAGAGGATCCCGCGCGTGTTCGCCGGCTTGGAGGCGAGCGCGTCGTACGGGAAGTCGATGATCGCGAACTTGCTGTTCGGGAACCTCGCGGCGACCGTGTTGAGCTGGTCGGCCATCAGGAAGCCGACGGCGATCGTCAGATCGGCTCCGCTCTGGACGCACGCGAGAAGGTTCGGGATGTAGTCGGCCTCCTTGGTGGATGTGAACACCGAGGTCTTGACGCCGAGAGTCTTCTCGCCCTCGAGCCGGCCCTTGTTGGCCAGCTGGTTGAAGCTCCGGTCGTTGAGGCCGCCGGTGTCCGTGACGAGGCACGTATCTCCGGCTGCGGCCTTCTTCCCGCCTGAGGCGAGGCTCGTGCTGGCAAGCCCCGCGACCAGCAGCATCGCGAGAACGCCGACGAGCAGCGTCGGCATCGTTCGTTTCTTCACTTCACCCTCCTGGGTTGTCGCTCGAATTCGATTCGTCTATTGAGACGAGCGATCCTGACCAGAAGTTGACGCAGATGGCGTCAATCGGCGGCGACGCGCTGCAGGTCGGCCTCCTCGATCAGCACGCGCCGGGGCTTCGAGCCTTCGTAGCCGGAGATGATGCCGCGCCGTTCGAGCATGTCGATCAGGCGGCCCGCGCGCGTGTAGCCAACCCGCAGCCGCCGCTGAATGAGCGAGACGGAGGCCGTCTGGGTCTGCACGACGAGCTCGATCGCCGTGTCGAGCAGCGGATCCTCGTCGGGGTCGAAATCGCCGCCGCCATCGGACATCTCATCTGCATAGCTCTCCGGCGCCTCGAGCAGGCTCTCGTCGAGCACCTGGCCCCGCTGGCGACGGCATTGCTCGACGACCATCGCAACCTCCTCCTCGGCGACGTACGCGCCCTGCACGCGCTGCATGCGCGAGGTACCGAGCGGCTTGAAGAGCATGTCGCCCTGGCCGAGCAGGCTCTCGGCGCCGGAGGTGTCGAGAATCACGCGGGAGTCCGTCTGGCTCGAGACGGCGAATGCGATCCGCGACGGAACGTTCGCCTTGATCATCCCCGTGATCACGTCGACCGACGGGCGCTGCGTCGCGAGCACGAGATGGATTCCGACGGCGCGTGACTTCTGCGCGAGGCGGATGATCGCATCCTCCACGGCCTGCGGCGACACCATCATCAGGTCGGCGAGCTCGTCGATCACGACGAGCAGGTACGGGAGCGGATCCTCGCCGCGCGCCTTGAACGTCCGGTTCGCTTCGGGCAGGTTGCGGGCGCGGATGATCGACAGGCGCTCGTACCGGCGCTCCATCTCGGCGACGACATTCTGCAGAACCGCCGACGCCTCCTTCGGATTCGACACGACCGGTGTCAGAAGATGCGGGATCGACTCGTAGTAGTTGAGCTCGATGCGCTTCGGATCGATCAGGATCATCCGCACCTCGTCGGGCGTCGAACGCAGCAGGATTGAGGTGAGGAGCGTGTTGATACAGCCGGACTTGCCCGACCCGGTCGTGCCTGCAATCAGCAGATGTGGCATGCGTGCGAGGTCGGTCCAGACGGCGTTACCGGAGATGTCTTTGCCGAGCCACACCGAGAGGGGGCTCGCTTGCCCCGGCATGTCGCCGAAGATGTCGCCGAGCGTGACGAGTTTCGGCGAGAGGTTCGGCACCTCGACGCCGACTGCCTGCTTCCCGGGGATCGGAGCGAGGATGCGGATCTCCGTCGTCGCAAGCGCGTAGGAGAGGTCGTCCTTCAGGCCTGCGACCTTCGAGACCTTCGTTCCGGGCGCGAGCTGGAGCTCGTAGCGCACGACGCGCGGGCCGGCGATCTGACCGACGATCGTGGCGTCGACGCCGAAGTGCGAGAGGGTCTGGACGAGCTGCTGGGCGATGCGCGCGCTTGCGACGCCGTTGTCGCCCTTGACGGGCGGCGAGGGCTTGAGCAGGGATCGGTCGGGCAGACGGTACTCGCCGGTGGGCGCGAGCTCGAAGTCGAGCGCTTCGTCGTCACCGGCGGTGACCGCGTCGGGGCCGTGCTCGTCGACAGGCATCACGAGCGGCGGCGACTCCGCCGAGGTCGCCACAGACGAGATCACGTCGGGGTAGCTCGCGGCGGCGTCGATCAGAGGCTGGCGGCGCACGGCGATGTGCTCATCGTCCGGGTCGGCGAGCCGTGTCCGCGCGGGCAGGTCGATGCCGTCGAGTGACCGCCGAGCGGCGCCTCCGGCCCTCCGCATCGCAGTGCCAGAGCGGCGGAGCACGGCGCCGGCCGAAGCGCCCGTGAACAGAAGCGTGCCGGCGATGAAGAGTGCGGCACCCACGATCAGAGCTCCGGTATCGCCGATCACGTGCGCCAGCCCACCCCCAAGAGCGCCGCCGACTGCACCTCCCTGATCACGACCGAGGGCGAGCATGAGGCCGAACGCTCCTACCGCGAGGCCTGTGCGAAACGGCTTCAGATCGACGATCTTGCTCCGCACGAGCATGAGCCCGCCGACGGCGAGCAGGACGAGAGGAATGACGTACGCAGCGACACCGAACGCACTGTGGAGCCCGTCCGCGATCCGAGCCCCGACTGTGCCACCGTCCCACCCGAGCCACAAGACCGTCGCGAGGAAGAGGCCGACCGCAACCATCCCGAGCCCCCAGAGCTCGGGATGGTGATGCGATCGGGTCTTCTTCGTCGTCCGCTTCTTGACGCGGGACGGCGTACGCGGCTTGGGCGCCCGCTTGACGGGCTTCTTCCTCGTGGCTGCCATCGACTAGTGCCTCATCTCGTCACATTTCTCCGGCTTGCCCCACAGGCGGGTGGAGCATCCGCT
>JANOUB010000555.1:0-4796 GCA_031416615.1 Thermoleophilia bacterium | reverse complement strand
AGCGTTGCTCGACGCGGCGGAGCGGTTGCTGCTCGATGTCGGGGGCGCTGGGATTACGACGCGGCGTGTTGCCAAGGAGGCGGGGGTCAACCACGGGCTCGTCCACTACTACTTCGATTCGGTCGAGAACCTGCTCGTGCGAGTTCTGGAGCGGTTCACGACCGCGCTGATCGCGCGTCAGCGGGAGCTGTACGCGGCTGACCTGCCTTTCATCGAGAAGTGGCGTGCGGCGATGAGCTACCTCGAGCAGGATAGGCCGTACCAAAAGGTGTGGTTCGAGCTTCAGGCGCTCGCGTGGAACCGGCCGGAGCTGCGGGCACGGATCGTCGGCGTCAACGACGCCTGGCGCGCGGTGCTGGCAGAGGCGTTCGCGCCTGTGCGGGAGGAGTTGCGGATCGAGATGCCGCTGGAGGCCCTCGTGTCGCTCGTGATCACTTTCAACGAGGGGATCATGCTCGAGCGGCTCTCGGGGATCGAGGCGGGGCAGGGCGAATTGCTCGCCTGGATCGAGGAGCGCCTTGAGCGGCCGTGACGTCAGCGTGTCCGGCAGGCGCGAGCAGAGCCGCGCTCGGTATCCCGACGAGGAGGGCTTCGTCGTCCGCGACGGCGTGCGCACGTTCTACGAGGTCTACGGCGAGGGCGAGACGACCGTGCTCCTCCTGCCGACGTGGTCGCTCGTCCACTCCAGGCACTGGAAGATGCAGATTCCCTACCTCTCGCGGCACGTTCGCGTCGTCACCTTCGATGGGCGCGGCAACGGAAAGTCCGACCGCCCTCGGGAGCCAGGCGCGTATGACGAGAGGGAATTCGCAGCCGACGCGCTGGCAGTCATGGATGCGACCCGCACGGACCAGGCCGTGCTCGTCTCGTTGTCGCTTGGCTCGCAGCGCGCACTCCTGCTGGCGGCCGGTCACCCGGATCGCGTGCGTGGGTGCGTCTTCATCGCGCCGTCACTCCCGATCGCGCCGGGGCACGCCTACCGCACCGCCCATTCCTTCGAGGAGGCACTCGATACCGACGAGGGCTGGGCGAAGTTCAACGCGATGTACTGGATTCGCGACTACCCCGGCTTCGTGGACTTCTTCATCTCCCAGTGCTTCACCGAGCCACGCTCGACCAAGCCGACGGAGGATGCGGTCGACTGGGCCCTCGAGGCGGACGGCGAGACCCTGGTTGCGGCCTCGAGTGGTGCGACGCTCTCGGAGTGCGAGGTGGCGGAGCTGTGCGCCCGGGTTCGCTGCCCGGTTCTGGTGATCCACGGCGACGAGGACGCGGTGAGCCCGCTGGCGCGCGCGGAGGCTCTCGCGGCCTCGACCGCCGGCACGCTCGTGACGATGCAGGGAAGCGGTCACTTCCCGCACGTGCGTGATCCGGTCAAGGTCAACCTCCTGCTGCGCGACTTCGTCGTGCCGCCGTCTTCTTCGCGCGAGTGGGTGCGGGGTAGGGCACGCCGCAAGCGCGCGCTGTATGTGTCGTCGCCGATCGGGCTCGGGCACGCTCGGCGCGACGTCGCGATCGCCGACGAGCTGCGGAAGCTGCACCCCGATCTCGAGATCGACTGGCTCGCGGTGCACCCGGTGACGGCGGCGCTGGAGGCGCGCGGCGAGCGCATCCACCCGGCAAGCGCGTTCCTCGCGAACGAGTCGAGGCACATCGAGAGCGAGAGCGCCGAGCACGACCTCCACTGCTTTCAGGCGATCCGCCGGATGGACGAGATCTTGCTTTCGAACTTCATGGTCCACCACGACCTCGTCCGCGACGAGCAGTACGACCTCTGGATCGGCGACGAGGCATGGGAGCTCGACTACTACCTGCACGAGAACCCCGAGCTGAAGCGTGCCGCCTACGTCTGGTTGACCGACTTCGTCGGTTGGTTACCGATGCCCGACGGCGGCGAGCGCGAGGCTTTCATCACCGCCGACTACAACGCGGAGATGATCGACCACATCGCGCGCTTCCCACGCATCCGCGACCGCGCGCTCTACGTCGGCAACGACGACGACATCGTCCCGGATGCGTTCGGCCCCGGCCTACCGCTGATCCGCGACTGGATGCGCGACCACTACGACTTCACCGGCTACGTCACCGGCTTCGACCCCGCGGATCTCGCCGACCGTGACGCGCTGCGCGCCGAACTCGGGTACGAGGACGACGAGCAGGTCTGCGTCGTCACCGTCGGCGGCTCCGCCGTCGGCGCCGGCCTGCTCCAGCGGGTGGTCGCGGCTTTCCCGGAGGCCAAGGAGCGGGTGCCTGCGCTGCGGATGATCGTGGTCGCGGGACCGCGGATCGACCCGGCGACGCTGCCCACGGCCGAGGGCCTCGACATGCGCGCGTACGTGCCCGACCTCTACCGGCACCTCGGCGCGTGCGACCTCGCGATCGTCCAGGGAGGCCTGACCACGACGATGGAGCTGACAGCCAACCAACGGCCGTTCCTCTTTTTCCCGCTCCGCCACCATTTCGAGCAGAACTTCCACGTGCGTCACCGCCTCGCCCGCTACGGCGCGGGCCGCTGCATGGACTTCGACCAAGCAACACCGGACGTGATCGCCGCGGCGATCGCAGCCGAGATCGGCCGCGAAGTCGACTACAGGCCGGTCGAGACCGACGGCGCCGCGCGCGCAGCCGCACGGATCGCGGAGCTGGTCTAGGAGAACGTTCACGTCCCTTGTACTGTTAGCGGCGACGAAAGGGAAATTCATGGCTTTGGATGTTGGGATCGATGTCGAGCTTCTGAAGAGCGAGATCAAGAAGACCTATGCGTCCGTCTCGCGGGAGCCGGAGCTGGACTTCATCTTCCCGACTGGCCGCGGCTGGGCCGAAGACCTCGACTACCCGCCGGAGCTCGCCGGCGTCCCGGAGAGCGCGGTCGAGTCGTTCGCCGGGGTCGCCAATCCGTTCTCACTCGGACGGCTCGCGCCTGGCGAGCGGGTGCTCGATCTCGGCTCAGGGGCGGGTACCGACTCGCTCGTCGCCGCGCAGATGGTCGGCCCGCAAGGCAGCGTCACGGGAATCGACATGACTCCGGAGATGCTCGAGAAAGCTCGCGCCTCCGCAACCGCGATGGGTGCCGACAACGTTCGCTTCGTCGAGGGCGAGGTCGAGCAGTTGCCGTTTGCGGACGGGAGCTTCGACGTCGTGATCTCGAACGGCGTGATCGACCTCGTTCCCGACAAGGACGCCGTCTTCGGCGAGCTCTTTCGCGTGCTCGCACCCGGCGGCCGCCTCCAGATCGCGGACGTGACTATTCAGCAGCCGGTCAGCGAGGAGGGACGCAGGAACATCGACCTCTGGACCGGCTGAATCGCGGGAGCTCTGCTGGAAGCAGAGTACGCACAGCTCCTCGAGCAGCACGGATTCGAGCGGATCGAGAGCGGCAACCTCGTCGCGACCTACGCCCGCTCGACGTTCGAGGACGCACGCCGGAAAGCAGTGAAGTTCGGCGCCCACGGAACGACAGTCAAGGCGTTCAGGCCACTCGCCTGACGCGACCCAAAACGAAAGGAGAAGACGATGGCAGACAAAGCTGTGATCAATCTGTCGACCGGTCTGGAGGACGCCGAGCGCGTCACCGTCGCGTTCCTCGTCGCCGGCGGCGCTCTCGAGCAGGGCCGGCAGGTGGCGATGTTCCTGACGAAAGAGGCTGTCCGGCTCGCTTTGCCCGGCGTCGCAGACGCCGTCGCCTGCGACGGCTGCCCGCCGCTCGCACGGCTCTTTCAGCAGTTCGCAGAGGGCGGCGGCGAACTGCTTGTCTGCCCGATCTGCTTCAACTCGAAGAAACTCGACGAAGCGCAACTCGTCGCCAACGCCCGGCTGGCCGGTGTGACTCCCTTATGGCAGTGGATCGGCGAGGGCTCGGCGACCGTCTTCAGCTACTGACGATCTGCGGCGATCCGCGGTCAGCCGCTACTTGATTCCGATCACCATTGAGTCGGGTCCGATCAAGTGCTCCGCGCGCGTGGTAGAGAAGCCCGCCGCGTTCATCCAACCGATGCAGTCCGCCGTCGTGTAGTCGAAACCGCCTTCGGTCTCGATCAGCATGTTGAGGCTCATCAAGAGCCCGAACACGTTCTTGGTGCGGTCGTCGTCGATGATCGAGTCGTAGCCATCTCCAGGATCCCGCCGATGTATGAGGGTTTCCGCTTGTCGAGAAACATCTCGGTGGCGGGCGTGTTGCTGTAGCTCCCCTCGTGGCGCTCGAGAAACCCGAGCGCCACGAGGGCGTCGAGGAAATCCCGGGCCGAGCGGGGCTGAAGACCCAATCGGCCTCGAAGCGCCTCGCCGTCCTCGGAACGCCCTGCGAGCTCAGTGAAGACCTCCATCTCGACCGCGCTCAAAAGCGTCTTCGACGCCCAGAAGCCGAGACCAACTTGCATGATGTGATCCGGCGCGGGTTGGTCGCTCACGAGCGTCTCTTCCTGGAATGTGCCTTCTACCATGCTCGCCTCCGCGTTGGGGGGCCAGCATGTCGAGCATGGAGTTCGATCGCAAACCACACAGTAAGCGAAGGTCTGGCGTCCGCTCCGAACGTTCGAGCGTCGGCCCTTCGTCGCGCCGAAGTTCGGGTCGGTCGAGTCACCGTTCCGGCGGGTGGTGCCGTCTCGAGGCGATGCGCCTACGACGTCGCGGTGATCGTGATGCCGCCGCGGGCCTTTTGCTTCAGCGTTACCCGCACCTTGTCCGGCGGAAGCTCGAGCACCTCGGCGACATCGTCTCGGATCTTGACCGTGAGCGCTTCGCAAAAATGTGGGTCGTTGCGGAATCCGCTCAGGTAGAGCTTGAGCGACTTCGATTCG
>JANOUB010000554.1:0-6986 GCA_031416615.1 Thermoleophilia bacterium | reverse complement strand
CGCCACGAAGAGCCAGAAGACACAGCCGGCCGACAAGGGCGGCCGACGTGGGCGAGTGGTCCAGCCCCCGTCGTGGCGAAAGGTGCTGAAGCGCGGCGCCATCTTCGCGCCGATCTTCTTCGCCACCGTGATGCTGCTCGGCGGCGGCAAGATGACGATCCCAGGAGCGCTCGTTCAGACGGCCCTGCTGATCGGCGTCTTCATCCCGTTCAGCTACTTCATGGATCGGGTCGTCTGGCGCCAGCAGCAGAAACGCCTCAACAAGGGGTAGAGCGAACGGAATCCTCTCTCCCGCCGGGACGGAGCCTGCGAGGCACGCCTGACCTCAGCCTGGAGCCACCGTTTTGCGTGATCGCGAGGCGCTCGTCCGGGTCGTCAGGACGTGCGGGGAAGGGATGGTGCAGGCCGGGCGCCTGGATGACCCCTTCCCCGCGCGGAGCGCACCGTCCGGGTGGGGCCACCCCGAAGGAGAAGAAACGGGGCCCACCCGGACGGGGAGCGGCCTGGCGGGCCGGAGGAGATGCAACGCCCGCGCCAGATGAACGATCCGGGCTAGATCTGTCATGGCGCGAGCGTACCGGCATACTCTTCCCATCACCCGCCGATCCGAACCCCCGGCAGGGCTCGAGCCCGAGAAGGGGCTCCTGCTCGCCGTGCTCCCGAAAGGGGCCGATGCCGAGGACGAGCTCGGCGAGCTGCGCGAGCTGACCCGCACGGCGCTCGTCGTGCCGGTGGAGGCGCTCGTCCAGCAACGTGGCCGTCCCGATCCGAAGACGTACGTCGGCAAGGGAAAGCTCGAGGAGCTGAAGACGCTGTACGCCGACTGCGGCGCCGACGTCCTGATCGTGGACGACGAGCTCGATCCCACCCAGCAGCGCGCGCTCGAGGACGCGCTCTCAACGCGTGTCGTCGACCGCACCCAGTTGATCCTCGACATCTTCGCCCAGCATGCCGTCAGCGCCGAGGGCAAGCTCCAGGTCGAGCTCGCTCAACTCGAATACAACATGCCGCGGATGCGCGGCATGTGGAAGCACCTCGAGCGCCTCGGTGGCGGCGTCGGCACGCGCGGCCCGGGTGAGTCGCAGCTCGAGAGCGACCGCCGCATGGCTCGGCATCGCATCACCCAGCTGCGGGCGCGACTCGAGGCCCTCCAGGCTCAACGCGGGGTGCGGCGGAAGGAACGCAAGCGCGCGGAGGTGCCGACGGTGGCGCTCGCCGGGTACACGAACGTCGGCAAATCGACGCTGCTGAACACCCTCACCGGCTCGGAAGTGTCGGTCGAGAACCGGCTCTTCGAGACGCTCGATCCGACGACCCGCGGCTTCGAGCACGACGGGAAGCGGTACCTCGTAACCGACACCGTCGGGTTCATCCGGCGGCTGCCGACGCAGCTTGTGCAGGGCTTCGCCTCGACGCTCGAGGAGACCCTCGTCGCCGACCTCATTCTCCATGTCGTCGACGCTTCGCTTCCCGAAGACAGGATGCAAGAGCAGATCGCCGCCGTCGACGCGGTTCTGACGGAGATCGGGGGGGACGACCTGCCGATCACGCTCGTGCTGAACAAGATCGACCGGCTCGACCCGCTCGGGAAGCGCCGGCTCGCGAATCGCTTCCCGGAGGCGATGCGGGTATCGGCCGCGACCGGCGAAGGGCTCGACGCGCTTCGAGAGCACGTGGCGACGCTCTTCGCCGACCGTTTCGACGACGTGCGGCTGCTCGTGCCCTATGACGAGGGGCACGCGCTCTCTGCCCTGTACGCTCTCGGGGCGCCGATCGACGAGCGGCGTGACACCGACGAAGGTGTGCTGATCCGGGCGAAGCTGTCGCACCGCGACACCCGCCGCTTCGCGAAGTACCTCATCGCCGGCGATGACCTGGAGTCTGCGGCGACGACGACGTGACCGAGTTGCGCGTCACGAGGCTGCGTGTCCAGAGGCTGTGCGACGAAGCGGTGCTGCCGACGAGGGCCAATCGTGGAGACGCAGGTCTCGATCTCAGCGCGTGTGAGACGGTCACGATCGGCGCCGGCGAGCGGGCGACCGTCGGGACAGGTCTTGCAGTCTCGATCCCTGAAGATCACGCGGGTCTCGTCGTACCGCGGTCGGGGCTTGCGATGCGCCACGGCCTCTCGATCGTGAACGCACCTGGCGTGATCGACACGGGCTACCGCGGTGAGGTCAGGGTGATCCTGCTGAACACGGACCGTGAGCATGCATTCACGGTGGAGCAGGGCATGCGTATCGCCCAGCTGCTCGTCGTGCCGGCCCGAGCGGTCGAGCTGGTCGAGGTGAGCGAGCTGGCGGAGACTGCGCGCGGCGACGGTGGCTTCGGCTCGTCGGGACTGCGGTGAGACCACCGCCGTGAGACCGGAGCCACGAATCCGGGTCTCGGCAATTCTCCGTTGGCACGGACGCATCCTGCTGTGCCGCCACGAGAAGCGTGGCGTCGACCACTGGCTGCTCCCCGGCGGCGGCGTGCGTAGCGGCGAAAGCCTGACGCAGGCGCTGCAACGTGAGCTCGCGGAGGAGACCGGGCTCATCGACGGTGGCGACGAGCTACCCGTCGAGGGGCCGGTCGTGATCATCGATTCGATCTCGCCCGAGCGCAGCCTCTGGTCGAAGCACGTGGTCCACATCGTGTTCGCCGGCGAGCTCGACGGGTCGCTCGTCGATGTCGTCTCCCGCGACGAGGCCGTCTGCGGACACCGGCTGTTCGAGCTCGACGAGCTCGAGGGGTTGGCACTGCACCCGCCGATCGGCCGGTTCCTACGCCGGTTTCAACCCGGGGACCCGTGTGTTTATCTCGGAGCCCTGTGGGCGCCGTGAGCCGCTCACTCACCTGGGACGGATGTTTCAACGTCCGAGACCTCGGTGGCCTGGAAACGGCCTCAGGAGGCCGTACGCGGCGCGGAGCGGTCGTGCGCGCCGACAACGTGCGCCGGCTGTCTGCCGCAGGCTGGCAAGCCGCGATCGACCACGGCGTCCGGCGTCTCGTCGATCTTCGCTTCGAAGGCGAAGTGCCGGACGAGCCGAACCCGCACGAGTCGATCCAAGTCGTCGGCGTTTCGTTGTTCGGCCAGCACGATCCGCGGGTCGAGCGAGCGTTCGACGAGCGCATCCTAGAGGCCGAAGATGTCGCCTCGGTCTTCGCCGCCGGCTACATCCGGGCGCTCGAGGAGAACGCCGATCGGGTCGTGGCTGCGGTCGCCGCCGTGGCCGACAGCGATCACGCGGACGGCATCGTCATCCACTGCTTCGCAGGCAAGGACCGCACGGGGATCATCTCGGCGCTACTGCTCGGCGTGGCAGGGGTGCCGGACGAGATCGTGGCGGCGGACTACGCGGCGAGCGGGCCCAACATGGAGCACCTCTTCGGCAACTGGATCGCGACCGCGGAGAACGAGTCGGAGCTCGAGCTACGGCAACGCCTCGCCCAGGCTCCTCACACGACGATGATCGCCGTCCTCGCGTGGCTCCGCGACAGCGCGGGCGGCGCCGCGAGCTATCTCGGTGAGGTCGGCCTCGCGGACGCGCAGATCACCAGATTGCGTGCGCGTCTCGTAGAGGCCTGACCCTGACCACGCTCGATCCGGCTGCCCCGGCACAAGCCGACAAACCCGCGCTCACGCGCGGTCGACGCGTGCGCGTCGCCCCTACGAGACTGACCCCTGCGATTCCCGTAGGGGCGAGGCGCACGCTCGCGGCAGCGAGGGTAAGCCTCGACCGCTCAGCGGCCGCCACGAGACCGGGCGCGATCTACCGAAACCGCGTGCGCGAGGCGCTCCAGCTCGTCGTCGAGCGGCTCGAGGGCGCCGTCGCCGCCTGCATGCTCGAGCGCACGCGCGAGCAACCAGTCCGCCAGAGCGGGGTTGCGGGGCAGCAGCGGTCCATGGAGATAGGTGCCGATCGCAGCGGCCACGCGACAGCCTTCGAGCCCCGAGGTGCCGTCATTCCCGTGCCCTGCGAGGACACGCCCGAGCGCGGTCGCGCCGGGATCGAGGAATGTCCGGCCGGCGTGGTTCTCGAAACCCGCCACCGTCGTCGTCATCCCGTCCAACTCGACCTCGAGCAGAACGTCGCCGATCAGCCGTCTCTCACCCGCGACCGTCTCGAGGGGGAAGAGGCCGGCTCCTGGCATCGAGGAGCCGTCCCGGCCGCGGTACCCACGGCCGAGCAGCTGGTAACCGCCGCACACGGCAAGGAGCGCCGTTCCCGTCTCGACCGCCCGCAGCAGGTCGTCGCCCCTCCGTGCGAGGTCGGGCGCGACGAGCGCCTGCTCGCGGTCTTGCCCGCCGCCGACGTAGACGAGGTCGAACGCCGATGGCTCGAGCGGGTCACCCGGTTCCACGGCTGTCACCTCCAGGGAATGCCCTCGAAGGGCCGCCCGACGCCTGAAGACGGCGATATTGCCTCGGTCGGCGTAGATGTTGAGGTAGTCCGGGTAGAGGTGCGCAACGCTGATCTTCACGCGGCTCCCTCCCAGAACGGCCGCACAAGACCGCGGGCCACGGCGATCGCTCGCAGCTCGAGCATCGCCGTATAGGTCGGGAGGACACCGAGTTCCCCGCCGGGAGGAACGAGGGCGAGGCCGCGGTCGAGCGCCTCACGGAGATCGGGGATCACCTCCAGCTGCGACGACGGGAAACCTCCATAGGTGAACCGCAGTGCCAGCTCGGCGGCGCGCTCTCCGGACGCCACGATGTGCTCGACGCGGTCGAGCAGTGGCTCGAAGTCGACATCCCAGATCCACGACACGTCGCGACCGTCTGCGACGCGGTCGTTGAGGGCAATCACGAGCGTTGCGGGAACGCCGCCCTCCTCGAGCGTTCGCACAGCCTCGTTCGCTCCGGCAGGGTTCTTGATCAGCAGCATCAGGATTCGCCGGTCGCCGGCCTCGATTCGCTCGAACCGGCCGAATGCAGCGGTGAACGCGCCGAGCCCGGCCACGATCTCGTCGAGTGAGGCATCGAGGGCCAGAGCGGTGGCAGCCGCAGCGAGGGCGTTGTAGATGTTGTAGAGACCGGGGAGGGGGAGACGGACCCGGGCCGTTCCGGCCGGCGTCACGAGGTCGAAGACGGAGGCGTCGAGCGCCTGCAGGTCGATCGATCGCGCGGAGACGTCGAGCGGCGGCCGGGAGTGACCACACGCAGGGCAGTGATAGTCCCCGAGGTGACCGACGTACGCTGCGGCATAGCGGTAGGGCCCGCCGCAGCGGACGCAGTACTTCGAGTCGGCAGCGTGCTGCAGCGCTGGGCGGGCAAGCCGCGGATCGTCCAGACCGAAATGCAGCGACTGGTTGCGGCCGTCGGCGAGCTCGGCGACGAGAGGATCGTCGGCGTTCACGATCAGCATCGAAGCGGGGGGGAGCGCGGCAACAGCCGTACGCCAGCGGTCGGCAATGTGCTCGAGCTCGCCGTACCGGTCGAGCTGATCCCGAAAGAGGTTGCCGAGCGACACGGCCCGTGGCCGGACGCGCCGCATCACCTCCGGCAACGCGAACTCGTCGACCTCGAGCAGCCCCAGGTCGGCGTCCTTTGCCGCGAGCAGCGTGGAGGCGACGCCTGAGGTGAGGTTGGCACCCGAGTTATTCCACGCGAGCCGGTAGCGGGTGCCGAGGATGCGCGCGAGCATGGCGCTCGTCGTCGTCTTGCCGTTCGTGGCGGAAACGACGGCGACGCCGGCGGGCAGCCGGGCTGCAAGTGCGTCCACCGCTCCGGGATCGACCTTCCAGAGCAGCTTCCCGGGCAGCGTCGTGCCACCGCCGCGCCCGGCGGCGCGCGAAAGGCGCCCGACGAGGCGAGCCGCGGACGTTTCGACCGTCAGGCGGGCTCCCATGCGCTCCGAGCCTACCCGGCCGCGCCGGATCAGCCGGCCACCACGCGTTCTGGCCTACTTGCACATTTCACAGAATGCTCTACAGTTCTTGCATATGGCCAGGCCCCGTCGCCGGCACCCGGCTCTCGCCGGGATAGACGAGGCAGCGCTTGCGGAGTTTCGCGCCGGGATCAGACGGCGTTACACCGACGAGCAGATCCTCGAGCAGCTGCGCGCGAGCGCGGATCGGCTCGGCCGTTCGCCAACGATGCGCGAGTTCGCTGCCGACGCGGAGGCGGGCATGCACCCGCAAACTGTGATCGAGCACTTCGGCACCTGGAACGCCGCAAAGCGCGCTGCGGGCCTGACACCGCGCCGGTTCATCAGCCGTGAAGAGCTCCTGGAACAACTCCGGCAACTCGGTGGGGAACTCGGTCGGACGCCGACAGCCAGGGACCTCGACGCGAACCGCCGGCGGGTGGCATCGAAATCACTGATCTGGCACACATTCGGGTCGCTGAGCGCCGCCCTCAGGGAAGCGGGCTTCGACGTGCCGGTGGGCGACGAGAAGCTCGAGCGCGCCGTCGACCAGGGGGTCGAACTCGCGCAAGAACTCAGGCGCCTGCCCAGGATGACCGACTGGAAGGAGGCGCGCCGGCGCAACCCGGTCTTGATGTCGGAATGGCAGGTGTACCGGCTCGTCGACATCGACGCGGGTCCCTGGGCCGCATTTCAGTTCCTTGTGCGCGAGCGCCTGCGCGAGAAAGGCATCGCCGTCCGACCAGACGGTTCGTTCTAGCTCCTTTCCCCGCAAGGACGCTCGCGGCGAGGACGGAACGTTTCGGTGGGGGAAAGGAGCCTGATTTGAGGCTACGCCTGTGGTTTTTCGCAACTTCCCCGCGGTTCAGGCGCTTTCCGATCCTCCTCGCCAGAACCAAGGCGTAGCCCGAAAACAAGCTAATCTCCCCGCTGAGACGCTTCGCTTTCGCCACAAACGTTTCTGCGGGTCAAGGTCAGGGGGAAGTAGCCGGCGACGGGGCGAGCGCGGCGAGCTTGGCAAGGCACGAGATGCCCTCGTGCGGTGCCCGCACCGAAGGAAGCACCCTGTCGTCGCGGTAGGAGCGGTCGGTCCGAAACCGTGTCTCGGTGAGGATTCGGCCTCGCTCGATCTGG
>JANOUB010000553.1:0-1896 GCA_031416615.1 Thermoleophilia bacterium | reverse complement strand
AATGTCGTCGACGATCTGGAACGAGACGCCGAGCAGCCGGCCGTAGTCGCCGCTCCCTCCCCCGAGCAGGCACGCGGCCTCGAACAGCTTCCCGGTCTTGAGGGTACACCGCTCGAGGTAGCCGTCGACGGTCGTGTCCGGATCGTGCCGTTGCCGCCGCTGGAGTGCCTCGCCCCGCGCGAGTGCGAGAGATGCTTCCGCGAGCGTGGCCACACCGTCGACGTCTCCACGGACTGCGAGCTCGGCGAACGCCCGCGCGAAGAGATAGTCGCCGGCTGCCCGGGCCGCTTCGGCACCGTAGGCCGTCCACGCTGCCGCCTTGCCGCGACGCACCCTGGCGCCGTCGATCAGGTCGTCGTGGACGAGCGTCGCCATGTGGACGAGCTCCACTGCCGCGCCCGCCGCGGTAGAGGGACTGGCGCCGGGGGGCGCCGAGAGAAATGTGAGCATTGGTCGTAGCCGCTTGCCGCCTGCGGTGAGCGCCTCCGCCCCGACGTCAGCGACGAGGCCCGGGTGGCCTGCCACCGACCGGTTGAGCAACTCCTCGACCTCGTCCAGGTAGTCCGTCAAGCCGGGGGCGGCTCGCACCGCCTCCAGGGTTGTGCTCATCGAGCCGTCGCCGTGTGCAGTGCGACAATCGAGCCGCCAAAAAGGCGAAAGCTCGTGCCCTCGAAACCGGCCTCCTCGATCAGACCCACGAGCTCCTCCGCCCCCGGAAAGCGGCGGACGCTCGCCGGGAGGTAGGTGTAGGCCTTGCCGCCCGGCAAGACGCGACCGAGGAGCGGCACGACCCGGTCGAACCAGAGTGAGAAGAACGGCTTCAATGGCCCCCGCGGCTGGGTGATCTCGAGGATGGCGAGCCTGCCGCCCGGCCGCAGCACACGTCGCAACTCGACCAGGGCTGCCGGGAGGTCGGCCACGTTGCGCACACCGAAGCCGACGGTGGCGGCGTCGAAGCTGCCGTCGTCGGACGGCAGGGCCAGCACGTCTCCCTGTACCCATTCGATCGTGTCCGACTTTCGGCGGGCACGAACGAGCATCTCGCCCGAGAAGTCGAGCCCCGTGACGATGCCGCCCTCGCGCTCGGCTGCGATCGCCAGGTCGCCGGTGCCGCAGCAGGCGTCGAGGACGATGGCGCCGGGTTGGACGACGGCCTCGACGGTGAGCCGGCGCCAGCGGCGATCGAGCCCCATCGTCATGACGCGGTTCATCACGTCGTACACCGGGGCGATCCGGTCGAACATGGTGCGGACGCCGTCGGGCTGCAGCGTGCCGCTCTCGTGCGTCACGGCTGGCCCCAGCGCGGCATCAACGTGTTGTCGATCCCGATCTGGTCGAGGGCGCGGGCGACGACGAAGTCGACGAGGTCTTCGAGCGTCTTCGCTCCGTGGTAGAAGCCGGGGGCGGCGAGCAGGATCACCGCTCCCGCCTCGTGAAGCGTGGCGAGCCCGCGGAGATGGATCGACGAGAGAGGCGTCTCCCGCGGGACGAGCACGAGCCTGCGGCGCTCCTTCAGCGCAACGGATGCGGCGCGGTGGATGAGGTTCGCCATGGCACCTGCTGCGAGCGTGCCGACGGTGCTCATCGAGCACGGGCACACGACGTAGGCGTCGACCCTGGCCGAGCCGCTTGCGTAAGGGCTCTTGTAGTCGTTGATCCCGTAGACCGTGACCTGCTCGGAGGCGTCGCCGACGAAGCGCTCGAGCACCTCGTCGCGCGGCAAAGTCGCGTCGCCGTAGAGCTCCGTCGCGATCACCTCGATCCCGGCGGCAGAGGCCACGAGCCCGATCTCGCAGCCCGCCTGCGCAAGCGACTGCAGCAACCTGGCTGCATAGGGCGCGCCCGAGGCGCCGGTGACTCCGAGGAAGATGCGCATCACGACAGAGCGTAGACGTC
>JANOUB010000552.1:0-3665 GCA_031416615.1 Thermoleophilia bacterium | reverse complement strand
CATTCCCGACCATGGCGAGCACGGTTGCGGCCTGCTCGCCGCCCATCACCGAGATGCGGGCGTTTGGCCACATCCACAGCTGCCGGGGCCCGTACGCTCGACCGCACATGGCGTAGTTGCCGGCGCCGAACGACCCGCCGGTGACGACCGTGAACTTCGGCACCTCGGCGCACGCGACCGCGGTCACGAGCTTGGCGCCGTCGCGGGCGATGCCACCCTCCTCCGCGTCCTTGCCGACCATGAAGCCGGTGATGTTCTGGAGGAAGACAAGCGGGATGCGGCGCTTGCACGCCAGTTCGACGAAGTGTGCTCCCTTCTGGGCCGATTCGGCGAAGAGGACGCCACGGTTCGCGAGGATCCCGACGGGGTGGCCCTCGATCCGGGCAAACCCGCAGACGAGGGTGTCGCCGTAGAGCGCCTTGAACTCGTGGAAGCGGCTGCCGTCGACGATCCGGGCGATGATCTCGAGAGGGTCGAGCTCGTGCCGGTAATGCTCGGGCACGATCCCGTAGAGGTCGGCGGGGTCGAGCAGGGGCGGCTCGGGCGTCGAGATCTCCCAGGGGGGTGGGGCGGGGTCGCCGAGGTGGCGGACGATCTGGCGGGCGAGCGCGAGCGCGTGGTCGTCCGAGACGGCGAAGTGATCCGCGACGCCGGAGCGGCGCGTGTGGAGGGTTGCGCCTCCGAGCTCCTCGGCCGTGACGTCTTCTCCTGTGGCGGCTTTCACGAGGGGCGGGCCGCCGATGAAGATGGTGCCGGTGCCCTCGACGATCACCGTCTCGTCGCTCATCGCGGGGACGTAGGCGCCCCCGGCCGTACACGAGCCCATGACGACGGCGATCTGCGGGATGTTCTTCGCGGAGAGTCGTGCCTGGTTGAAAAAGATTCGCCCGAAGTGGTCGCGGTCGGGGAAGACGTCGGCCTGGAGCGGCAGAAACGCCCCGCCCGAATCCACCAGGTAGACGCACGGGAGGTGATTCTGCTCCGCGACTTCCTGGGCGCGGAGGTGCTTTTTGACCGTCAGCGGGAAGTACGAGCCTCCCTTGACGGTGGCGTCGTTCGCGACGACGACGCAGCAGCGGCCCTCGATCACGCCGATGCCGGTCACGATCCCGGCTGCGGGCGCCTGGCCGTCGTAGATGTCCCAGGCGGCGAGGGCATTCAACTCGAGGAATGCAGTGCCGGGATCGACGAGCAGGTCGATGCGCTCGCGGGCGGTGAGCTTGCCACGCGAGCGGTGGCGCTCGGTAGCCTGCTCGCCGCCGCCGCCGGCGACGAGTGCCGTCCGCTCGCGCAGCTGAACGAGCAGGCCTTCCATGTGGGCCTGCCGCGCAGCGAACGTCTCCGAAGCACGATCGGTCGTGCTCGTCAACTCCGTCATGGGTCAGGCGACCTTCGCGGAGGTCGAGCCGAGAACGGCGATCACGGCTGAGGGGACAGAAGGTGCGAACTGGAACTCGCTCATGCGTGGCACTCCTCGAATGGGGACACGAGCGAGAGTACGCGTGGGTGCAGACGTCTGCCACCTGTGGCTCGCACTTCGCCCAACGTCAGGTGATCGCGGCATGTCGCCAGGCTCCGAGCACGACCGAAACGACGGAGAAGCCGGACGCGACTCGCGCACTGCCAGGCCGAATATGATATCGTCATATTTATGGCCAAGCTCCTGTCGGTGTCGATTCCGGATGAACTGATGCGTGATGCGGAGGCGATTGCGCGCGCTCAGGGGAAAACAAAGAGCGAGGTCGTGCGTGACGCGCTTCGCCGCCAGATCCAGCTCGAGCGCCTGCGTGAGCTCCAGCGCTACGGGCGCGCCCGCGCGGAGGAGCGTGGAATCGGCCCCGACGACGCCGAAGCGCTCGTCGACGATCTCCGCGGCGGGCGAGACTGACACTCCGCGTCCTCTGCGACACGAACGTCCTCATTTCGGCCATGATCGCCGACGGACCGCCGAGTCGCCTGCTCGAAGAGGCGATCGACGGCCGGATCGAGCTCGTGGTACCCGAGCTCGTCCTTGCGGAGCTCGAGCGGGTACTGACCAAGAAGCTCGGCTTCAGCGCGGAGCAGGTCGTCGCAGTTCGTGCCCTGCTTCGGCAGGTGGCGACGGAGGAACCGGCACCGGCGGCGGCCGTTGCGGCCCTCACTGGCGATCCGGCGGACGACGCGATTCTCGCCTGCGCGGTTGAGGCGGGCGTGGACGTGCTCGCTACCGGTGACCGGAAGCACCTGCTCCCGATCAGCGCGCACCGCGGTGTGAGACTGCTCACGCCACAAGCCCTGTTGGCGGAGCTTCGCGCCAAGGATTGAGACAAGCCATTGGCCAAGCGCACACCGGGCGCCTGACGTGGGCATTGCGGTGACGGACGGGTGATCGAAGCCCGGAAATACTTGACGGTTCGGCTGGCCTGACGCACGATGACGGTGTGGTCGAATACGCCGGTATCACCGCAGCTCTTGCGATCCTCGTCTCGTCGCTCAGCGGCGTCGTCGGCTCGGTGGGTGCGCTGCCGTCGAACGATGCCAAAGCGTCCGCTCTCGTCTCGGCTGCCGCGCGTTCACACCATGTCTCTGGCACGGAGGCGCGCACCGCGTATGCAAGGGCTCCCTACCGCAAGCCCGTGCTTCGCTACCTCTACGCCGTCGGCTGGGTCGGCGCCGCCTCGGATCGGGCTGCGTGCACGGCCGCCCTGTTGCTCGGCCCGAAACCGAGCATCGCAGCCGCTCAGGCGCTGAGACGCACCCCGAAGCTCCTGGCGCGACTACGCGCCGCACATCTCACCGTCGGCCAGGCGGCGACAGCGATCGGGCGCGGCACGACCGACGGCTGCGCGTAGGGCGATTTCGCTCCGATGTCCGGGGCGCCGCTCCGTCGTTAGACGAGACGGCCAGAGCTTCGGCGCGAGGGAGAGACCCAACAGGGGCGGCAGGACTCGAACCTGCAACCCCCGGCTTTGGAGACGGCCAGCGGTAGGCCCGGATGGCTTCGTTTAGGGCCATCCGGGCACCGTTGGGTACATCTAGATACGGTTCGATCCAGCTAGTTCGGTAGAAAGTCCAGTAGAAAATCGCGAGGCCGAGTTGTCGTCATTGCCTCGATCCTTCGCGTCGTGAGCTTCTCGGCGGCGCCCTCTCTGCCAATGTCGTGTGAGACAGTCCTGGTGAGGTTATTACTGAGCCCTGAGGGCGCGATTGGAGCACATGACGTTGGGGATGGAGCGCAGGGTTGCCGCCGGCCGTGGTGTGGAGCGAGCCGTCGGCGAGCGGAACGGAGCGGCTGGCGGTGGTGTCGCGTCGGGGGTCGCGGATCCCGAATTGGTCGAGGGCCCGAAGCGGCGGCGGTTCACGGCCGAGTACAAGCTGCGGGTGTTGCGTGAGGCTGAGGCGTGTTCGCGGCGGGGCGAGGTCGGGGCGCTGTTGCGTCGTGAGGGGCTGTACTCGTCGTTGTTGACGGAGTGGCGGCGCGCGCGCGAGGTGGGCGCGCTGGTGGCGCTGGAGCGGCCGCGGGGGCGGAAGCCGCCGCATCCGTTGGAGGCCGAGAACACGGTGCTGCGACATCGTGCCGAGCGTGCTGAGGCGGAGCTCGAGAAGTGCGCGCAGGGTGATTGAGGTGCAGGGAAACGTCTCGGCGCGGTTGGGCGAGTTGCTCGAGCCCAGGGGCGCCGAGGGGA
>JANOUB010000551.1:0-6816 GCA_031416615.1 Thermoleophilia bacterium | reverse complement strand
GTGTAGAGCGAGGTGAAGGGGTCGTTCCACTGCCAGACGACGAATGTCCAGGCAAGGACACCGAAGCCGCCGATGAGCATCAGCGTGCCGGCGGCATGCCTGATTCGTCGAAGGGTCGACGGGCGGGCCGAAAAACGGGTGGACTCAGCCGTCTCCATTCTGTGAAGCGTATCGAGAGGCGGACGCCTTCACGGGATCTCCATGTCACCTAGATCCCCTCGTAGGGTAGATCGGAGTACGCCGTGAGCGTTGCGCCGACGGCCGACTCCCCGCGGCCCTTCACAGGACCTCCACAACCTCTAGATACCCTAAGGGGGTATGATGAAGCCGTCGAAGGAAAGGACTGACATGGACACTGCTCTGTACACCGTTCCGGGCATGCATTGCGGCCACTGCGAAGCCGCCGTCAAGCAGGAGATCTCGGCGCTCCCCGGCGTCGACGAGGTCGCAGTCGACCTCGACAGCAAGCGCGTCGACGTCACTGGCTCCGAGTTGGATGACGCGGCGATCCGGGCAGCGATCGAGGAAGCCGGGTACGAGGCAGCCTGATGGCGGTCGCAACGCAACAGAGCGAGCGGGTACGCCTCGATCTTGACGGCATGACCTGTGCGTCGTGTGCAACCCGCATCGAGCGGAAGCTGAACAAGCTCGACGGCGTCGAGGCGACGGTCAACTACGCCACCGATCAGGCAGCGGTGACCTACGACCCGAGCGCGGTCACTGTTGATGATCTCGTCGCTGCAGTCGAGGCGGCCGGCTACCACGCTGCTCTGCTGGGCGACGCCGTCGCGACCGACCGGGCCGGTCCGCTGAGGCTACGTCTCGTCATCGCGGCCGTGCTGAGCGTGCCGCTCGCGCTGCTCGCGATGGTGCCGCCGTTGCAGTTCGACGGCTGGGAGTGGGTCGCGTTCGCCCTGGCCACGCCGGTGGTGCTCTGGGCCGGCTGGTCATTCCATCGGGCAGCGCTCCTGAACGCACGCCATGGTGCGGCGACGATGGACACGCTGATCTCTGTCGGTACGCTGGCGGCGTGGGGCTGGTCGACAGTCGTGCTCGTCGCCGGGATCGACGCGCACACCTACTTCGAAGTCGCCGGTGTGATCACGACGTTGATTCTGCTCGGGCGCTACCTGGAGGCCCGCGCGCGCAGCCGCTCCGGTGAGGCGATTCGCGCTCTGCTCGAGCTTGGTGCCAAAGACGCCCGCGTCCTGCGCGATGGCGACGAGGTGCTCGTACCGATCGACGAGCTCGTGGTCGGAGATCGGTTCGTCGTCAGGCCCGGCGAGAAGATCGCGACGGACGGCCGCGTGGTCGAAGGGTTCTCCGCGCTCGACCAGTCGATGCTCACCGGCGAGCCTGTTCCGGTTGAGGTCACCGTCGGCGACGAGGTCGCCGGTGCGACGATCAACACGTCCGGGCGCCTGGTGGTCGAGGCAACAAAAGTCGGAGCCGACACGGCTCTGGCCCAGATCGCACGCCTCGTCGCCGAGGCGCAGGCAGGCAAGGCACCAATTCAGCGTCTCGTCGACCGCGTCTCTGCCGTCTTCGTCCCCGTTGTGATCGGCATCTCGCTCGCGACGCTCGTCGGCTGGCTCGCGCTCACCGGTGACGTATCCACCGCATTCACCGCCGCGGTCGCGGTTCTCATCATCGCCTGTCCGTGCGCGCTCGGTCTCGCGACTCCAACCGCGCTGATGGTCGGTACCGGCCGCGGCGCCCAGCTCGGGATCCTGATCAAGGGCCCTGAGATCCTCGAGCAGACGCGGCGGATCACCACCATCGTTCTCGACAAGACGGGGACGGTGACGGAAGGGAAGATGTGGGTCACGGGCGCAGTCGCCGCCGACGGGGTCGACCGCCTGGCACTTGTTCGGCTCGCCGGCTCCGCCGAGGCCGCGAGCGAGCATCCGATCGCACACGCGATCGCGACGTTCGCCCGCTCCGAGGTCGGCGCGCTCGACCCGGTCGACGGTTTCAAGAACCGCAGCGGCCTCGGTGTCGAAGCGGTCGTCGAGGGTCACACCGTCATCGTCGGCCGACCGGCGATGCTCGCCTCCTTCGGCCTCGAGCTCTCGCCGGAGCTCAACGCCGCGGTCGCCGCAGAGGAGAGCAAGGGACGCACCGTCGTCGCAGCTGCGATCGACGGAGCGGTGGCCGGCTTGTTCGTTGTCGCCGACCGAATCAAGCCAACCTCCGCCGAGGCGATCGCCGACCTGCGCGCGCTCGGCCTGACGCCGGTGCTGCTCACGGGCGACAACGAGCGCGCGGCGAAGGCGATCGCAGACGAGGCCGGCATCGAGCAGGTGATCGCCGACGTTCTTCCGGAGGACAAGAGCGCGATCGTGGCTCGCCAGCAACGAGATGGCGAGATCGTGGCGAAGGTCGGCGACGGTGTCAACGACGCACCGGCACTCGCCCAGGCGGACCTCGGATTGGCGATCGGCACCGGTACGGACGTCGCGATCGAAGCGAGCGACCTGACGCTCGTCTCGGGCGACCTACGCGCCGCCGTGGACGCGATCCGGCTCGCCCGTCGCACACTCCGCACGATCAAGGGCAACCTCTTCTGGGCGTTTGCCTACAACGTCGCTGCCATCCCACTGGCCGTCGCAGGTCTCCTGAATCCGATCGTGGCGGCGGCCGCGATGGCGTTCTCGAGTGTCTTCGTCGTTACGAACAGCCTGCGCCTCCGGCGCTTCCACAGCCTGAGGGAGAACACCTGATGCACGGATACGCGCAGGACAAGGACCTGTTGATCAAGCGCCTGCACCGGATCGAGGGCCAGGTCCGCGGGATCGAGCGCATGGTCGACGATGACCGCTACTGCATCGACATCCTGACGCAGATCGCGGCCGTCAAGACCGCGCTCGAGCAGGTTGGGGCGAAGCTGCTGGAGGGTCACGTGACGCACTGCGTCCGCGATGCGATCGCCTCGGGCGACGAGCAGGCCGCCGACGAGAAGACGGCGGAGATGCTCGACGCTGTACAGCGGTTCGTGAAGACGCGCTGAAGGCTGCACGCCGGCTTCGCAACTGCCTGCTGCGTTCGATCGAACGAGGATACCCGTTCCGATCGGGTACAATAGTCGGCTCGCGTCGCCTAGAGCGGGCAGGCCGTCTCGAGGTGCGCCTTCAGCACGACGAGCTCGCGGCCGAGCTCGGCGATCTGCTGGCGAATCTTCTTGGCGAACCCGATTGCCCACTTCGGCAAGTTCTCAGGGTCGGCGACAAACGCGAACACGTTCCCGGGCGTGGCCTTGATCGTGATCGACTGGGTGCTCGTCCGCATCGGTGTGGTCTCCTCTCGGTCTCGGGCCGACACCGTGTCCGCCCATCATTCCTTTCGACACTCGCGAGGCCATCGGTGTGACCGGCTCGGCGCTGTTCATCGCTTGGCGGCTTGGCGCCCGCGGCGGTCTCGAAGAACGGCAGGGGACGACTGGTCTCGATGACCGAAGGGTCACCGTCATCGACGCCGTCGGCGACGCGACGGTGAAGGCCCGCCAGCCGGAATTCGCGCCTGAACGGCAGCCGGATCAGGGCGTCCTCGAGCTCCTCGCGGGTCTGCGCCCGCTCGACCACGGTTGCGCTGTCGACCCTGTAAGCGTTGTCGCGCCAGCGCTCCTCCACCTCTGCGGTGACCACCTCGCACCCAAGGCGCCGTGAGCGGTCGACGGCGAGGTTGTGGAGGATGCGGTGGAGCCAGGTCGCCGGCGAGGAGTCGCCGCGAAAGGTGCGCCGCTTCTCGAAGGCGCGCAGGAACGTCTCCTGCACAAGGTCGTCGGCCGCGGCCGAGTCGCGCACGAGCGAGCGGGCGAAGCGGTAGAGCGAGGCGGTGTGCTCGCCGACGAGGGCCTCGAAGGCCGAACCATCGAGACCCGTCGCCGGTTCACGTCTTTCCTGGCTTCGTGCCATCGCCCTCCCGCGCACACGCTAGCTCTGCGAGAGCGTGCGGCGCGGACAGCTGTTCAGGCGCAGGAGAGCGTAGAGCGGGCAGAAGCCCACCGCCGAGGTCGCGAGCATGATCGCGGCGACGGCGAGCAGGACGATCCCGAGGACGCTGCCGGCGCCGATCGCGAATGCGGCGATCACCGCCGCGGGAGCGATCAGGAACGCCCGAACCACCCGGTCGATCTTGCCCATGTTCCGCTTCATCGTCGTTCCTCCTTGTTGGTTGCCCTCTCGCTGCATGGACGCAGCAGAGGGCAGAAGAGATACAAGCGCCCGGGGGAACGGCCTGGTGCTGCGGGGCCGGGGGCGTCGCTACCGATCTCCACCCCTCGGGTCGGCAAGGGGCCGGCTCCTCGAGAGCCAGCCCCTGTAACCGTGTCGCAGCTCGCGAGAGCGAGGCGTTAGCGGTGCATCCCGGAGCGCCCCATTGCCCCCATCGGGCTGTCGCCGAACCAGTCGGCGAGCCAGGTCGCCATCGTGCGGATCTCCGCGTGCTGATCATTGCGGATGATCGTCGCGAACGGCACGAGCTGCTGGTGCCTGGCGAGCCCGCGGGCCAGAACCTGCTGGGACATCATCACGGCTGCCATGTGATGAGGGATCATGTCCCGGAGAAACGTGCGGTCGAGCGCGTCTCCGGAGAGGCCGCTCAGGTCGCGCATCATCGGCTCGTACTCGACCGTCGCGTCCCGGCCGGGATACCACGTCGCGAGCCACCTCTTCATCTGGACGATCTCGCCCGTCTGCGTCTTCACGATGTTCCTGGTAAAGGCGCGCATCTCCGGCCGCTCGCTCCTGGCCGCGACGATCTTCGCCGTGGCGATCGCCTCCTCGTGGTGGGGGATCATCTGGGCGAGGAAGTCGAACTCGCTCTCGACCTTCATTCCCATTCCCATCCCCATCCCGGCCATCGGCCCTCCGGCAATGCCGGCCCCTGCGCCGGGTCCCATGCCGCCCTCGCGCGGGCCCTGCCCCGTCTGCCTCAGCTGCCCCATGCCCATGCCCGAGCCGGACAGTCCGCGACCGGGCATGCTGCCGGCCAGTCCCGTTCCATCGTCGGCGAATCTCTGGTGCTGTTGGCCTCCCGGGCCAAACCCGGGCGACCCTGCCGCAACCGCCACGCCGGCACCGACGAGGCCAAGCGCGACGATCCCCGCTGCGATCTTGATCTTCCGAAGCATTGTCTTCCTCCATTCCTCGGGTGTCGCAGCCAATGCAAGCGGACGCGCGTGCAGGGCTCGTGCAGCCTCCGTGGAGACGAGATGGAGGTCGGAGCCGTGATCCGCGCGTCAGGCTCGATGACCGGGTGCCCGGGCCAACAGAACGGTGAAGACCGCTCCCTGGCCCACCGTGCTCGCGACGTCGACACGCCCGGAGTGCGCGCGTACGAGCTCGGCGACGACCGCGAGCCCAATCCCGCTGCCGCCGACGCCCGTTGCGTGGCTGCCGCGCCAGAACCGGTCGAACACGCGCGTGACCTCCTCGGCCGGGATGCCGGGGCCGGTGTCGGTGACAGAGAGACGGGCGAGCTCCCCCTGAGGGGCGACGGCGAGGGTGACGCGGCCACCGGGCGGCGTGAACTTGAGGGCGTTCGTGAGCAGGTTCGTCACCACCTGGCCGAGCCGTCCGGGATCTCCCTCGACCTCGGCCGGCTCCAACTCGAGCTGGAGCTCGAGCTCCGCGGCCGCGAACCAGGGCCGGAGCAGCTCGGCGGCGTCACCAGCTACCCGGTCGAGGCCGACGAGCGTCCGCTCCAGGCGCAGGCCCGCCGCCTCGGCGGCTGCCAGCGTCTCCAGGTCGTCGACGATCGTGCCGAGGCGCAGCACCTCGTCATGGAGCGAGGCGAGGCGCTCGACCGTGGGCTCCGCGACTCCGTCGACCATCTCCTCGCAGTAGGCGCGCAGGATCGTCACCGGCGTGCGCAGCTCGTGGGCGACGTCGGCGACGAGCGCCCTGCGCAGGGAGTCCTCGCGGGTCAGCGTGTCGGCCATCCTGTCGAAGGCGTGCGCCAGCTCGCCCAACTCGCCCGGGCTGCCGCCGGAGCCCGCACGGGCGGTTCGGTCGCCGCGCTCGAAGCGCTGGACGGCTGCGGTCAAATCGACGAGGGGGCGAGTGATCCGTCGCGAGACGGCAGCGGCGACGCCCAGCGCGAGCAGCGCGGCAAACCCGGAACCGAGCAGCACGGTGCGGGCGAGGGCGTCTCGCACCTCGCGCTCCGGAGCCGGCAGCGAGCTCGAGGGGAAGCGGAGCGACGCCGTTCCCACCTGCTCGCCGTTCGCCGTCACGGCGACCGTCATCGGCGAACCGAGCGCCGACGCAGGCCCCCCGCCGTGCATCCGCCCCATCAACCCGGCCATCGCGGGTGGACGCGCGGCGATCTGGCCGGCGCCGTCGCGAACCTCGAGCACGGCGCTGCCGGCCGCGGCTAGGACGTAGGCGGTCCGAAGGTCGGCTCCGGCCCACGACGAGCCCGCGTCCTCGTACGCCTGAGCCAGAGCGGCGGCGACGTCCTGGGCTCGCGCCTCGTGTTGGCGCTCGACCAGCGCCGATACCTCGGACCGGCTCGCGAGCAGGGTGAGCACGGCGAGCACGGCGATCGCGGCCAGCGCGACGCCGACGAAGGCGAGGGCGAGACGGACGCCGATCCGCGCGAGCCCGTGCTCAGCCATCGCGGCGGAGTCCGAGACGGTAGCCGGCGCCAAGTGCGGTCCTGACGATCTGCGGCTCATGCGGGTCGCGTTCGATCTTGCGGCGCAGGTTCTTCACGTGTGAGTCGATCGTGCGCTCGTAGCCTTCGAACTCGTAGCCGCGGATGCGGTTGATCAGCTCGTAGCGGGAGAAGACGCGCCCGGGGGTGTGGGCGAGG
>JANOUB010000550.1:0-5663 GCA_031416615.1 Thermoleophilia bacterium | reverse complement strand
GGAGTCGAAGTCGACCGACGTGTGCGCCCAGCGGCCCTGCTCCACACACGAGACCGGAATCGGCAGCTTCGCCCCGGCTCCGACGAGAACCGAGATGTTGAGGATCCGGTTCTGCTTGGCGCCGACCAGCTCCTCGCCGTCGTAGAGCAGCACGTTCTCGTCGAGCGGGTTGACGACAGCGAGCTCCGGCACCGAGCCGGCGTCGGAGGTTTCGTTGATCTTGAGACCGCGCGGCAGCGCCTCGTCGAGGGTGATGTAGCCGGCAACCGGATCGTGGGCCGGGAAGAGGGGTGTGATGACGATGCCGCGGTGCTCGACCGGGTCGCCGAGCTGGAAGGTGAGTGTCGTGAGTGTCATGCGGCGCTCCTTTCGGGGTTCGAGAAGGAGTCCACGGTGACGGCCCTCGGTCTTACGGCGCTCAGAGAGTGAGAACGAGGTTCTTCCAGTCGCGCTGTCGTGGCCGCGCGGCCGTCAGGAGCCGAACGCCGTCGACGATCTCGCGGAACTCGTTGTTGTGCAACGACCAGACGATGACGAGGCCGGCATGCTCCCGCCGGGTCGAGGCCCATTCCCTCGCTAGGAGGTCAAAGTGCGCGCCGTCGCATGTCACGAGGATGCGCTGCTCCTCCTGAGCGAACTTCATCAGTGATCCGTCGGGAAGGCGTGCGACTCGGATGTCCGAGACGATCGCGAGGACATCGTGCCCGAGAGCGCGCAGTGGATCGCCGATCCGTGTTGGCGAGAGGTGGGCATCGAGGAGCAGCCTCATCCAGCCACCAGTTCGGCGTACGCGACCCACTCGATGAACGGGTAGAGCGCCTGGAGCTCCTCCCGCGAGCGATTGTTGTTCGCGATCGCCTCGTCGATTTCATCGGGGAATGCGTCACGGTACGAGCGCGCGAGGCGGCAATGCAGCTCGGTGACGAGCGGAAAGTCTGCAACCACGCTCGCGACCGACCCGTAGTTGTCGATCGTCTCGCAGAGTTGCCAGACGTCGAATCCCGTGTCGGTGATCACCGGCTCGCGATCGGGCCACTCTCCCTGAAAGCTGATTCCCGGGAAGCGGCGAGCCTTGGCTGCCTCGAGCGCGAGATCCTCGACCACGGCGCTCTTGGATCGCCCCGTTCGCTTCGCCTCCTCGGTGACGTAGTGGTCGGTGCTCTTCGTGAAGCGAATGCTGAACGGTTGTCCCTTGTGGGGGTCTGCCATCGCGTTCATACCTCCGTGATCGTATCGAGTACTCATCGTACCCGGTAGTGCCCGTATTGGACGGTACTCGATAAGGCGGGGCTGTCGTCGTAGGGCCAAGGCGGGGCCTCGACCACCGCGAGGCCGGTCGACATCACGGCTGCAAGACTCAACCACGGTCGTGGTCGTAGGGGCGATGCGTAGCCCCGCGTCAGCGGGGCGCAGCGTCGCCCGGTCAGCAACACCGCCCGCGAGGACAACACACGCGCCCGCCGTAAGATCACCACATGTCCGAGCTGACTCACTCGTCGATGCGGGATGCGAGAGATGCTGAGGACAGCCGACTGCTGGAATCCGGGGAGATCGATCTCCTCCTCGCGGGCTGGTACGAGACGATCGTTGCCCGCTGTGTCGCGAGGATGCGCGGCCCCGTCGGTCACGATGTCGCCCAGGCGGTCTGCCTTCGCCTCTGGCGAGAGCTCAAGAGCGGCAAGCATCGCGACGGGCGCTGGCCGTTCCGCGTGATCGTGCACAAGGTGATCGGGTACGTGTGCGCCGGCTGGTTCGAGAAGGGATGGGGCGAGCTCGAGCTGATCGAGATCGACGGTCCCTCGGGTGACGACTTCACCGGCGACGTCGAGCTGCAGCTGACGTTGGAGGAGTTCGTCGCAACGCTGCCGCCGGGCGACGGCGAGGTGGCCCGGCTCTGGCTGCTCGAGCAGCTCGACTACGACGAGATCGCAGAGAGGCTCGGCAAGAAGCCCAATGCCCTCTACCAGTCCCGCTCCCGGATCAATCCGCGTCTGAGAGAGTGGCTCGAGTCGTGACGGGCACCTCGGAGCAACTGTTCGACGAGTTCGTGGGCTGCTGGACGCGGGGTGAGCCGCTCGCGGTTGACGAGCTTCTCGTCCGCGCCGGCCCGCAGGCGGACGAGCTTGCCTCCCTGATCGACAGGTTCCTGGAGCGAGCTCCGAGACGCGAGCCCACGGCGGCTGCGCTCGCGTTCGTTCGTTCCCTCGACGAGCCTTCACTGTTGCGGGCACGGCAGGAACGGAAGCTGAAGCTCGACGACCTCGTCGCCGGCCTCGTCGAGAAACTCGCGCTCCCGGAGCGCGCGCGAGCGAAAGTGCGCCGCTACTACCAGGATCTCGAGCTCGGCCAACTCGACCCGGCTGGCGTCGCGGCGAGCGTATGGGACGCGCTGACAGGCTTGCTCGGACGCGACGCACGTGGGCTCGCGGGTGTGCCACCGACGGCAATCAGTGCGCCTGCGATGTACCGAGCGGCCGACTTCGGCACAGCGGTCATCGACGCGACTGCTCTGCCGACCCCGTCCAGGACCGAGTCCGACGAGGTCGATCGTCTCTTCGGCGTCACGTCGTCAGACTGAGCTCATGAGCCGCCTGGTAACCCGGTGCGATCGACTCGACGAGCCGGGTTAGTTGGCCGGAGGGTTCGAGCCGAAACCGTGTCGCGAGCTCGGCCCGGAATGTGTCGTAGCGCCGAAGGGCTTCCGCGAAGTTGCCGGTGGCGGAGTGGGCTTCGATGAGCACGCGAACCGAGCTCTCGCGCAGACGATCGCCCGACATCGCGGCGAGTGCAGCCATGACGGCTTCTGCGTGTCGCTCTTCAGCGAGGAGTTGGAGGCACGCGGCCTCGAGAGCGAGGACGAGTTGCTGGCGTAGCTGATCGCGCTCGTCGAGCACCCAGTCCTCGTAACAGTCGACAAGCAAGTCGTCCGCCGCGACCAGCCGCTCGACGTCGTCACGGCTGAGCGGCTCACCCCGTAACGCGCGTCGCGTGCTCGAAGCCAGCTGCCGCACGTCCACGACCACCGACGGGTGCAGCGCGAGGTGTGTCGTCGATACCTCGACAATGGGGCGAGGCAGCCGCTGCAGCCTCCAGAGCGTCGTCCGCAGTGATCCGTTCGCCTGTTCCTGGCTCTTGTCGATCCAGAGTCGGCCCGACACGTAGGCGCGGTGAAGAGGGCGCTCGTGCACCGCAAGGAACGCGATCAGCCGTTGTAGATGCGGCAGCATGCGCACGGCTCGATCGTCGATCAGCAGCCCGAATGACCCGAGTAGCTGCAGCTCGACTGACTCCCTCACCTCTGGATCGTCGGAGCCTGCCTGCTGTGGTACGGCGCGAAGAGACGGCTTTTCCACCCTGATATCACGTTGCCGCAGAGGCGCTCGGTGCGAAACAACCACGCCGTCTCCTCTCGTTCGACTTCCAGCCTACGCATGCGACCTCATGGACGTCATCGCCCTGACTGGGTGACTCGTAGTTCGCGGGTGACGCTCTGGTGACGCTCTGGTGACGTCGCAGTGACGATCGAGCGACGGTGCCGTCGCGTCCCAATGACGATGCGCTCACCGTGGCGTGGCGTGGCGGTGTCGGCGCCGTGATGGCCTTCCGGTCACAGTCGTCTCTCCATCAAGAGGAGGCCTCATGCCGGAACCAACGCTCGCCGCCGACGTCCTCGCGGATCTTCTCAACGATCTCCGCGCCGTCGGGCCACTCGCGAAGAACGAGAAGTCGTTCGCAGCTGCATTCGAGGCGTACCGCACCGCGGACGCCAAGACATACCAGGCAGTGCTCAAGCGCCTGAAGCTGACCCCTCGCTGCCGCTACATCTGCGACTGGATCTGTTCCAAGGAATGCGTGCTCCTCTGCTTCGAGCTCTGCGGTCCGCCAAAACTCGACCAGAAGCTGCCCGACGCGCGGCGGTTCGCGGAGGTCATCGTCAAGCTCACCTCCGACGAGAAGCTCGTGCAGCGGCTCGCCTCGACGATCGAGAAGCGTGACGCGGCGGGATATCAGCGGCTCATCAAGGAGCTCCAGCTCGAGCCCTATTGCCACCTGATCTGCCGGTGGGTCTGCGCAGTTCGCTGTCGGCTCGTGTGCCGGCTGTTCTGCGAACCGGTGATCGTCTCGAGGCCCGACCTCGCCGTCGAGCTTCGAGTGACGGGCTCGACTCTTCGCCGGCTCCTCGAGAAGCGCGAGCTGTTCGAGCAGGCCACGGCCGCCTTTGCAGCGGGAGATGCGGAACTGGTGCACGGCGCTCTTCGTCCGGTCGGTCTCCTCGACCACTGCTATCTGATCTGCGAGTGGTTCTCCAGCTGGCACTGCATGCGCGTCTGTCTGCCGCTCTGCCGCGTGTTCCCGATCGAACGGATCGAGGAGCCGGTCAAGGAGGCGTTCGAATTCGCGCGCGCGCAGCAGCTCCTTCTCAAGAGGCCGGGGGTGCTCGCTGAACTCGTCGCCGTCGTCGCAGTGGGGAACGCCGACCGGTTCGCCGTCATCTTGCGAGAGCTGAAGCTCGAGAGGTACTGCATTCAGATCTGCCACTGGATCTGCCACCGTCACTGGCGCCGCTTCTGCCGGCTCGTCTGCCCGCCGATCTACGACCACCCGTGGTTCACGCATGTCGGGGACTTCGGTATTACCGGCGACATCGACCCCGGCACGGGGCTCACGAACAAGGTGCAGGCCGGCCACGGAGGTCCCGGGTTCGGCTTCTTCAATTGCCTCTCGCTCAGGGGCTACTGTCCGAAGCGTGATCCGGCTCACCCGTCGGAGGCGATGAAGTACCGCTTCCTGTTCGTCAAGGGAGCCGCGACGACGCCGATCAAGGATCCGTTCGTCTGCGAGGTCCTCGTCGGCAGCCGGTATGTCACCTGGGACGCCGACGGCACCGGGCTCAAGCCAACGCTGCAGTCGGTGCGGATCCGTGGAACTGCCGCGTCTCTGGATCCGCCGCCGTTCCCCGGCGGCCCGGCCCCATGGGGCGCTCCGCCCGACCACTACGTCGTACCGGACGCTCAGGGCTGGGTGACGGTCGACCCGCAGGCGCTCAACGGCGGCTACAACGGCTGGCTGATGGGCTTCGCTTCGACCGTCGCGGTTCCGGGCGGTGACCCGGCACCGGGCGTCGCAGCCGGCACGGCCGTGCCTGCTGCAGCGCAAAGGGGCAGCACCGACCTCTCGATCGTGTTCGAGGCGACGCGCGTGAGCAATCCTGCCGCCGCGCCGGCCGACTACACGAACACGCTCGGGCGGATTCGAATCAACAACTGGTCGGCGGTGGCGCTGCTCGATCTCCTGCAATTCCATTCGGGCGGAGGCACGCCGTGCTCGCCGCTCTCGACCGATCTCGACATCGAGTACACGACGGATCACGAGCTGATGGCGGCCTGGTCGATCGACAAGATCACCGCGGCTTCCGTTCTGCCCGCACCGACGTTCCCGAACGGCGCAGGACCGCGTGGGGGCTCCGGCTCCGACCACCACGACATCTCGTCCTGGCCGACCTGCTCGTACACCATCCGGATGCTCACGCGACGGTCTCTCACGACCGGGCTCTGGGACGACAGCGACTCTCCCGTCGACCGGACGTTCTGCATCGGAGCGAGGAGGCGCGACCGGCCAACCCCCTGATCCAGGCTGAGCGCTCGAGCAAGCGGGTGCCCCAC
>JANOUB010000549.1:0-6843 GCA_031416615.1 Thermoleophilia bacterium | reverse complement strand
GGAAGGGTTCGCCTGGCTCGTCGGCGATGCGCGAGACGAGAACGTGATCGCGTTCGCACGGTTCGCGGCCGACGGCACCCCGCTCGTGTGCGCCGTCAACTTCTCCTCCGTCGTGCGGGAGGGCTGGCGCCTGCCCCTGCCTCGCGGAGGCCGCTGGGTGGAAGCGCTCAACACCGATTCGCGCTTCTATGCGGGATCCGACGTCGGCAACGGCCTCGGCCTCGAGGCCGAGGCATCGCCGCTCCACGGGCAGCCGTTCTCCGCGACCGTGACGCTGCCACCACTCGCAACGATCTGGTTGGTGCCGGCTGCATGACGAGTTCTTGGCCCGCGGGCGGGCCTCTTCAGGGATGTTGCGTGCGATCGAGGGATCCGCGCTAGCGGATCCGAGATCTTGCAGGAAAGAACAGCGCGGGCCTCTTCAGGGATGTTGCGTGCGATCAAAGAATCCGCGCTAGCGGATTCGAGATCCTGCAGGGAAAATTACAGCGCGACGACGGCCCGGTCGCGCTGCGACTCGAGCGCTGCCGTGAAGAGCCGGTGCGTGGCGGCCGCCTCCTCGGGGGTGGCGCAGTGGAACGGCTGGCGCATCCCGCCCCGCCCGTGCGCAAGCTCGTCGAGAAACGCGGCCCACATCTGGAGGATGGCGTCCGAGAACCCGAACTCGAAGATCGCACCCGTGACGTGCGGATACGCCGAGACGGAGCCGAGGTCGACCGTCTGCCACGCCTGCGGCCCCCCCGACCGGTACTCCATCCGGCGCAGTGTCTTCGGGTACTTGGTCGTGTACGCGATCGAGCCCTCCGTGCCGTCGATCTCCACCGTCCACGTGTTCGTCTCGCCCGGTGCGATGCGCTTCGTCTCGACGCGTAGCGGGAAGACGTGACTCTCGGCTTCGACCTCGCACAACAGCACAGCGTTGTCCCATGTGTCGCACACGATGGTGCCGCCGTGGCCGTCGGGACGCTCGGTGACGATGTCGGACAGGATCGCGCGGACGTTGAACGGCTCCCAGCCGGCCCGAAGCGGAAGGTGGAGCGCGTGGATGCCGAGGTCGCCCATGCAGCCGTACGCGCCGTTGAGTCGGGCGATGCGCTTCCAGTTGATCGGCTTCGCCGGGTCGAGGTCGCTCATGTGGTGAAACAGCGCCCGCATCTCGATCGGGCGCCCGAAACGGCGCTCGCGGATGAACCGCGCCACCTCCTGGCCGCCGGGATAGAAGGGCAGCTCGGACGAGCACCGGACGAGCAGGTCGGGATGCGCCGCAATCTCGGCGTTGATGGCCGCGTTCGCCGCGAGGTCTATCCCGAACGGCTTCTCGCCCAGCAGGTGCTTCCCGGACCGCAGGCAGGCGACGTAGATCTCCTCGTGCAGGTTGTGCGGCACTGCGACGTAGACGGCCTCGACCGTGTCGTCCTCGAGTACCTGCCGGTAGTCCGACACGAGGCGTGGCCGCGGCTCGAGACGCTCGTACCAGGCGAGAACGTCGGGGCTCGTGTCGCAGACGGCGACGATGCGAGGTCGCGCGCCGATCGGGTCCAGGTGGATCCACCGTGCACAGGCGCTCGCGAACTCGCGGCCCATCAGGCCGCCGCCGATCACGCCGAACGAGACGCTCCGCTCAGCCACGGAGGAGATCGAGCGCCTGAGCCGCGGGCACTCCTTCGTGGACGATCGCCATCAACGCCTTGGTCATCGCGGCCGGGTCGTCGTGCTGGATGACGTTGCGGCCGTAGACGATGCCGGCCGCGCCCTGCGCCATCACCGCCTCCGTCCGGCACAGGATCTCCTCGTCGGAGGCTCGACCACCGCCGCGAACCAGCACCGGGACGTTGCCGGCGATCTCGATCACACGGCCGTAGTCGTCGAGATCATCCGTCGGGTCGGCCTTGACCACGTCAGCCCCGAGCTCGACCGCCTGGCGGACGAGCGGCACGATCTTCTCGACGTCGCCGTCGACGCCGTAAGCCCCCCGCTCGCTCGGCTGCATCACGAGCGGCTCGACCATCAGCGGCATGCCGACCGGGTCGCAGGCGGCGCGCAACGCCGACACGTTCCGGACACACTGGTGGAAGAGCTCGGGCTGATCCGGGAGCTGCAGCAGGTTGCAGACGACGCAGGCGGCATCGAGCCGCAGCGCCTGCTCGACGGCCCCGGCTACGAGCTCGCTGAACAGGTGGCGCGGAAGCTGCGCCCCGTAGACGTTCGCGACGTCCGTGCGGAGCACGAGCGCGGGCTTCCGCGGCCCCTCGACGCGCTGTAGGTACGGCGCCTCGCCGGATGACAGCTGGATGGCGTCGGGACCCGCCTCGACGAGCGTCGCGATCGCCCATTCCATCGCCTCGATCCCGGCGAGGAACGCCCCTTCGCCGAAGAAGCCGTGGTCGACGGCGACGTCGAAGCACCGGCCGTCGGCGGCGAACAGCCGGTTCAGACGGGCGTTCACGCCGCCGCCGGCAGGCCCGCGAAGGCCAGCGTCTCGTCGAGGTCGAGGAGGCCCTCGGTCGCGCCGACCGCAGTCGTGGCGAGGGCGCCGGCGGCGTTGGCGAGCCGTGCGGCGTCGACGAGCGGCCAGCCGGCGAGTCTCCCGTAGAGGATCCCGGCGGCGAAGGCGTCGCCGGCCCCGGTGCCGTCCACGGCGCGCACGGGAAATGCCGGTACTTCGCCCTCGAACTCAGCGCCCGCGACGTAGCACCCGTCGGGGCCTAGCTTCAGCGCCACCTCCGCGACGCCGCGGTCACGGAACCAGGCTGCCGCGCTCGCAGGCTTGCGCTCGCCCGAGATCCCCTGCGCCTCGGCGAGGCTCACCGTGAGCAGGTCGAGGTGGGTTAGGCACGGCTCGACCCGCTCCCAGCGACCGGTGGCGTCGTAGACGGTGTCGAGCGAGGTGCGGACACCGCGTCGTCGCGCCTCCGCGAGCAGCCCGGCGGTCGGGGCGCCATCGAGTGCGGACATGACCAGTGCGCCGGCGACGTGCAGCGCCCGGCCTCCGCAGACACTGTCCAGCGCAAGCTCCTCGGCGCTGAGCGCGCCGTTCGCACCGGGCAGATGGAGAAACGAGCGCTCGCCCGCTCGGTCGACCAGCACGACGGTCGCGGAGGTGGGCACCGCGGGATCGCGCAGCACGCCCTGCGTGTCGAGGCCCCGCTCGTCGAGCAGTCCGACGACGAAATCGCCGAAGGTATCCTCGCCGACCTTGCCGACGACGGCCACGGAGAGCCCGAACCGGGCAAGCCCGGTCGCCGTGTTCAGCGCGCAGCCGCCGCCGTGGAGCGACACCTCGTCCATGAGGGATACCGCTCCGTGCGGCAGCTCGTCGACGGGTCGCGCGATCACGTCGGCGACGAGGATGCCGAGGCAGACGACGTCGACCACTACGCCATCGCGATCTCGATGTCGTCGGCGACGCCGCCGAGGATCGTGTAGTCGGTCGGAGCGGTCTGGAGAATCGAACCCGGGACGAACTCGGACACCGGGCCGTGCGCGACGAGACGGGCGACGAAGCGCTGCCAGGAGACGCCACCACCCAGGTCACCGTCGAGCCAGAAGCTGCGATGCCTCGCACCGAGGATCTCGCGCGGGCCGATCGTGTTCGCCTTCGGCGGCACCCACGACCAGTCGCCCCCGAACGAGTGGAGCGCGTTCTGCATGATCGTCATAGGGTGGAGCTCGACGAGGCGGGCGCCCGCCTGCTTGTACGCCTCGAGGTCGCCGGCGAACTCCTCGCCGAGATGGGATTCCCAGAAGGCGATGTGCCCGCACCAGCCGATGCCGCCGTAGCAGACGTCCGCGCCACCGAGATCCTCGATCCGGCTCGAGTAGTCGGCGAGCGCGTCCGTGGTCGGGAAGTGGATCTGGCTCTCGGGCGGGCGCAGCTCGGGGTCGACGAGAGCGAAGAAGCGTTCGAGCATCGCCCGCTGGAACGAGCCCGGCCACGACACGGGGGCGGTGACGCCGTCCTCGCTCGCGTACTCGTCCATGTTGAACGTGTGCACGTGAGCCAGCGAGAGTCGCTCCTCGTTGATCAGGCGCGCCGCGAGCGCGTACTGGGGCATGGGCCCGACAGGCAGGATGGCGACGAAGCGCCGCCCGTTGTCGCGGGCGGCGCGGATCCGGTCCACGATGTCGTTCGCGAACGCCCGGTACAACTCGGCCGGTTCGTCGATGATCCGGATCCGAAAATCGGGGTTCGGGTGCGCCGCCAGTTCGCTCCTGCGGATCCGCCTGACGCGCTCGCACGCCGACAGGTCGCGGAAGCTGATGAACCGCGCCAGGTCGTAGGTGAACTCTGTCTCGGTGGCCAACGATCCTCCCTTTACGGCAGTAGGCGCCGCGTCGTCCCTCTTAGCCAGGTCAGGCACTGCACGAACCCCTCCGCATAGGCGACACCGCACTGCTGCCCGCGGAAGCGGCTCGTTGTCTTCATCTGCTCGACGATGTCGACGCCGTCGTGGTCGCGCAGCCACGTGAGCTGGCTCTCGTGCGCCTCGAGCATCGCCACCTTCGTCTCGATCGTAGTCGTGATATCCACGAACTCAACCGGCTGGAAGCCGACGCCCATGACTGTCTCGATGGAGTAGATCGGCGTCACCGAGGAATGGTGCGGCTTGCCGGTCTCGTACAGCGGCAGCGTTGCCGAGAAGCTGCAGTCAAAGACGAGCTTTGCGATCTCGTTGTGGTCACCCATGTAGTCGCCCTGCGAGTGGGTCAGGATGAGGTCTGGACGCGTGTCGCGGACGAGATCGACGACTGCACGCTGCTGCGAGCGGTCGGCCGCGTTGATCTCGCCGTCGCTGAAGCCGAGGGTCACCGACTCGGCCCCGCAGACCACCGCGGCGCGGCGCGCTTCCGCGCCACGGATGAGCGCGATCTCCTCCGAGGAGTGGACGAAGCTGCCGCGGTCGCCGCGCGTCGCATGGCACATGACGACTTCGTGGCCCTCCAGCACGAATCGAGCGAGTGTCCCTCCGCACAGGATCTCGAGATCGTCCGGGTGGGCGCCGACGGCGAGGACTCTCATACGGCCTCCGAGGCGGCAACGTTGAAGAGGCGCTCCTCGACGGCCTGGAGCGCGAGCCGGGCCGCCCCGAGCGCAACCGACTCGTCCCCCAGGGACGAGAGCACGACCCGCGGCGGGACGGGTACGAGGTCGGCGATGAGGCGCTCGAGCGGCTCTCGCAGCCTTTCGCCGGCCCGCGAGACACCACCACCGACGATCACGGTGGAGGGATTCAGGATCGTGACTGCGGACGCGATGCCGCGGGCCAGCCTCTGGAGCAACTCGTCGACGATGCGCTTCGCTGCCTCGTCACTACGAGCCGCCGCGGCAAACACGACTTCGGCGTCGATCGCGTCGAGGTCGCCGCCGGCGAGCTCGAGAAGGGCCGGGCTCTCTCCGGCGGCGGCCGCGCGACGGCCGAGGCGGGCGAACGCCGTCCCACCGGCGGCGTGCTCGAACGGTCCGAGCCCGTCACGTCCCCCGTCGTCGTCGAAAATCGGGAGGTAGCCGATCTCGCCGGCCGAGCCTCCGGCTCCCCGGTAGACATCGCCACCGATCAGCACGCCGCCGCCGATGCCGACCCCGACCTGAACATAAAGGGCGTCGTCGATCCCCTGCGCGGAGCCACGCCAGCGCTCACCCAGGACAGAGAGATGCACTTCGTTGTCGACGAGTACCGAGCAGGGGAATGCCGGCTGAAGCCGGCTCGCGAGCCGGATCCCCTCCCACCCGCCGAGCTGTGGCGCGAGTGTGACCCGGCCCGACACGGGGTCGACGACGCCAGGCGTACCGACACCCACCGCCCGCAGCGTGCTGCGGTCGACCCCGGCGGTGGCGAGGGCATCGTCTGTCGCGGCGCCGACGAGATCGAGGATGGCGTTGGCGGTCTGCCGCTCGCGGGCGCCCGTCAGGCGCCGGACCGTGCCGAGCACCTCCCCGGTGAGGTCGGCGACGACCGCGAGCACCTTGTTCGCGCCGATGTCGATGCCGAGAACGTGGCCGGAGTCACCTCGGAAGCTGAGAAGGCGGGCCCGCGGGCCGGGGCGCCGTGTCCGGTCATCGACGGCGGCAACGCGTTCCGTCAGATACCCGGACTGGAGCAGGAGCTCGACGGCGCCGTTGACGGTGGGCTTCGAGAGGCCGGTCGCCCGCGCGAGTTCTGAACGGGAGATGGGAGCGCCCGCCCGAACAGCACGCAGCACCGCCGCCGAGTTGATCCGGCGGAGGAGACGTGGTGAGCCCGCAGGCATCCGATGTGTCATTGACTCTGGCGTCCCGCCATGTTATTAACCTTTCCTATCAATTTGCAAGCCCTCGCGCTCCTCATCCTGATGCCACAGTTCGCCCGCTCCCGCTTCGATCACATCGGCCTCATCACCGACGAGGAGAAGCCGGGTGAGAGCTGGGTCGAGGCGACACGTGTCTGGGTCACGAGTCCCCGTGCGCACGCGTACAACGTCGAGTGGCTTCGCTTCGAACCTGACACCCCGGTGACGGGGCCGCTGCGTCACGAGCCCCATGTCGCCTACCGCGTACACGATGTCCGCGCCGCAATCGAGGGTCTCGAGGTGCTGGCCGAGCCATTCGATGTCGGGAACGGCTTTCTCCCGGTCGCGTTCGTCATCGTCGACGGCGCCGTGGTCGAGTTCATGCAGTATGCGAACCCCGACGAGGAGGGGTGGTTTTGAGCTCCGCCAACGGGAGTGCAAAGATCGAGATCCGCGGTGCGACGAAGACGTATGAGGCGAAGACCGGCCCCGTCCACGCGCTGCACGACTTCTCGCTCGAGGTCAGCGCCGGCGAGTTGGTCTGCATTCTCGGGCCGAGCGGCTGCGGGAAGACGA
>JANOUB010000548.1:0-2186 GCA_031416615.1 Thermoleophilia bacterium | reverse complement strand
CGTCTTCTCCAGCGGGCGCGTGTTCCGGAGCACGAACGGCGGCCGCAGCTGGAGCTCGGGGCGCCCCGTCGCGTCCAGGATCGATGTGCTTACCGTCGACCCACGCGATGACTCCATCCTCTACGCCGGCACGAGCGACGGCGTGCTCAAGAGCGCCGACGCCGGACGCACGTGGCGCCGTTTAGGGTTCGCACCGCCGGCGGCCTGGCGTGAGCACGCCCGGGTTGAGGGATACGTGCGCGTCATCGAGCTCGACCCCACCGACAGCCGGGTCTTCTACGTCGGCACCGAAGCGGGCCTGTACCGCTCGCCGGACGGCGGCGCGACGTGGCTCCGGCTGCGGCGCGCGCCCCGCTCATCCACGATTGCGATCCATCCCGCGGCGCCGACGACGCTGTTCGCCGCAGTCGCGCTCCCATGGACGGAGACGGACGACAGGGCACGCAGCGCGATCATGCGGAGCACCGACAGCGGCCGGACGTGGCGCACCGTTGCCCGTCGCGACGGCTATCTCTCGTCACTCGCGGTCGATCCCGCCCGGCCGGGGACGATCTGGGCGGCAGGCAGCGACGGCGTGCTCGTGACGCGTGACGGCGGCACGACGTGGCTCGAGTCCGGACGCCCTCCGGCACGCAACCTCGACCGCGTGATCGTCGACCCGGCACGCGCCAACACGCTGTACGTCTCCGCATGGCAGGGCCGTCTCTTCCGCAGCACCGACGGCGGCCGATCCTGGCAGCCGTTCGGCGCCGGCCACGGTCTCGACGAGCTCGTGATCGATCCTCGAGCGCCCGGCACGATGTACGCCGGCGACGGCTACGGCGTGGTCAAGACGACGGACGGCGGCGCCACCTGGCGACGCTCCGACGCCGGCATCGTCGCGTCGAGCCTCAACGCGGTCGCCCCCGCGGCGAGCAACGCGGCGACGATCTACGCGGGCGGCTCCTTCGGCCTGAGCCGCAGCGACGACCGGGGTCGCACCTGGGCGGGGCTCCGCACCGACGGTGTGGCGTCGCTCGCCGTCGACCCGCGCGACCACCGGCACGTGCTCGTCGGCGCCCGCGGCATCGTCGCGTCCCGCAACGGTGGCGACGACTGGGCCACGGCATGGCTCCCGTCGGGAGATGCCTTCGACGAGGTGCGTGCGATAGCGTTCGATGCGCAGGATCCGCTCGTCGCCTATGCCGGCACCACCCTCAGCGGCCTGATCCGGAGCAGCGACGGCGGCAAGAACTGGCGCCCCGTCGGTGGAGGCCCCCAACCCATGCTCTCGCTCGCCGTCCACCCCGACCGCACGGGGGTCGTGTACGCGGGGCTCGCCGGCGGAGTCTTCGCGAGCAGCACGGATGGCGGCGTCTCGTGGCGTAACCGCCGAATCTCGGGCACGACGGTAAACGTCCAGTCGCTCGCGGTCGCCCCGTCGGACGCCCAGACCATCTACGCGGCGACCAACGCCGGCCTCGCGCGTTCCGTGGACGGCGGCGACACCTGGCGGCTCCTGCCGGTGCGAGGGCTCGACTGTCTTGCCGTCGTCGTCGACCCACAGCGCGCGGAGACCGTCTACGTGGGGACCGACCGCGGCGGCGTGCTTCGCTCCACGAACGGCGGAGCATCATGGCGGCCGTTCGGGACGCGTCTACCGTCACTCTCCATCTCGGTTCTCGCGTTCGACGCCACGGGCACCTGGCTGTACGCCGGCACGAACGGCTCGGGGCTCACGTCGATCCGCATCCGCTAGACTGCCGGCCGCACGCTCTGCTCAGCGGCGTCCGGCCGGCTCGAAGCGAAGCTTCTCGGCGCTGCGGTCCCCCGGCACCGCGGTCGGGTACTCGCGCGTGAAGCAGGCGCGGCACACCGACTCCTCCGGCATGCGCGAGGCCCATTGCATGCCCTCGAGCGAGAGGTAGTGGAGCGAGGTGGCTCCGACGTACTCACGCATCTCTACGACCGAACGGTGAGCGGCGGCGAGCTCGTCCTCGTCGGCCATGTCGATGCCGTAGAAGCACGGTGAGACGACGGGCGGCGACGAGATCCGCACGTGCACCTCGGCGGCGCCCGCGGCGACGAGCATGGCGATGAGCTGCTGCATCGTGTTGCCGCGCACAATCGAGTCGTCGACGATCACGACTCGCTGGCCGGCGATCTCGTCCAGCGGGTTGAATTTCAACTTGATCCCCTGCCGTCGC
>JANOUB010000547.1:0-2741 GCA_031416615.1 Thermoleophilia bacterium | reverse complement strand
TGGGCCGGGCAGCCGCGCTGGAGCAGGCTGATCGCGTCGAGCAACTCGACATCGAGATGGCTCGCGATCACGAGCGCGTTGCCGGGTGGGCAGCCGTGCCAGGTGAGACTTTCGAACCGGGCGCGCAGAAGCTCCTCAGCCTCGGTCGCCTCGAGCAGCTCGAACTGTGCCGCAGTCATCGTGGTTCCCCCTTGATCGCCGCTTACTTGCAGGATCTGAGTCTTCCCGCACGGCAGGTAGGGGGCCATCACCCCTCGGAGGGGAGATTCATCCCCCGATGGAGTGAACATCAAGCTCCTGTCCCCCGGACAACGCTCACGGCGAGTGCGGAACGGCCCGACGGGGGATCCAGGCTCAGAGGACGATTTGCAAGGCTGTCTCGGGCGGGCAGCCCCGCGCGAGCAGGCTCGTGGCGTCGTGAAGATTGACCTCGACATGACTTGCAAGGATCAGCGCGCTGCCAGCGTCGTAGCCGGCCCGCACGAGCTCCTCGAAACGCCAGCGGAGGACTGCCTCGACTTCAGGAGTCTCGAGCTCCTCAAACTGTGCTGAGGTCACGACCGTCCTCCCTGAAGTAGTGTGCCAATCGGACGAAACACCTATCGGCACGACATCGCCCCACCCAAAGGGTGGGATTGTCACTCCCCTTCGGTGCGGGATGCTCTCATCGCGGCCGACCCCGTCTCCCCTGTGACAGGGGAGGAGATCGCGGCCGGAACGGGAATCACGACCGGCCGTCATTCCCCGCTTGGAGGTTCAGCACCATGCAGGCGCGCGCGCTAGCGCCTATCCGGGGGAAGAAGCCTAGAGCCAGCGCTTGAGGCGGAAGAAGCCGAACATCCCGACGATCGTCGAGAGCATCAGCGCGACCACGATCCAGAATCCAAGGTGTGTTCCCTCGCCTGGAAACTGGACGTTCATGCCGAAGATGCCCGAGATCAGCGTCAGCGGTAGCACGATCACGCTGAAGATGGTCAGCACGCGCAGGACGTCGTTCTGCCGGTGGGAGATCACCGACTCGTTCGTCGATTCGAGGCCGTCGACGACCTCTTTGTAGTTGTCGAGCTGATCCCAGATCCGCTCGGCGGCGTCGCCGATGTCGTCGAAGTAGAGATCGAGCTCCTCGGGAAGGAACTTGTCGATCCGGCGCTCGAGTGCCCGGAGCGTCGAGCGGCCGGGCTTGATCACCTTGCGGTACGAGATGATCTCCTGCTTCACGTTCGAGATGTCCCGGACGATGTCCTCGGCGTAGCCCTCGAACATGTCGTCCTCGATCGAGTCGAGCTTGTGCCCGATCTTGTCGAGGATCGGGAAGCAGTAGTCGAACAGGTCGTCGAGCACCTCGTACAGCAGCCGCCCCGTGCCCTTGGCGAACAGCTGCTCTCGCAGAACGTCGTCGTTCTCGCAGCGTGCGAACAGGCGGGTGACGGGGAGCAACTCGCGGTTCGGGATCGTGACGAGGTAGTCGGGCCCGATGAAGACGTCGAGCTCGGCGGCGTTCAGCCGCTGGATCGTCTTGTCGTAGACCGGGAAGTGGAGGACGATGAAGAGGTAGCCGTCCTCCTCGTAGTCGTCGACCTTCGGGCGCTGGCGCTTGGAGACGATGTCCTCGACGTCGAGCGGATGCCAGCCGAAACGATCGGAGAGCATATTGGCCGTCTCGAGGTCGGGCCCGAGGACGTTGACCCAGGTGAGCCCGCTAGCGCTGAGCTCGCGAACGGGCGAGGTGCGCGCGGCAACGGCCGCCGTTCCGCGGCCGCGGGTCCTGCGTGTGATCCGGGGCAGGCTCGGCATTGGTACTTAGTGGGTCATCGATCGCGATTACCATCTTCGTGATTGTAGCCACCATGCCTGCCTTGGCTACCCCTCGCGGCGCGAGCACGTACCCTGGATCCAGGCTTACCCTGGATCCACCGTTTTGCGCGATCAGGAGACCGGGCCGGCCGCGGCGAAGGACGGCCAGGCGAGCACCGTCTCGCGCCAGCGGCTGATGTTCGTGTACGGCGCCAAGTCGAGCCCCGTCTTCGTCGTGCGGAAGAGGATCGGAGCAGCAGCAACGTCGGCGACCGTGAACCGGCCGAGCGCAAAGCCCGACGGGTCGAGAATCTCGTCGAGGAGCCGGAGCGTCGGCGTGATCGCTGCGACCGCCGCGGGCAGTTCGTCGGGGCGAGGGTCGCCTCCGAGCATCCCCTTCCCGAGCACGAAGCCGAGAGCGGGGGATTCATGCCGGAAGAATGCGGGCCGGAATGTGAGCGCCCAGCGGTCGAGGAACTCGTCGACTGTGGCCCGGGCACGCAGGTCGGCGGGATAGAGGTCGTCACGCCGCTCCCGGGCGGCGAGGTAGCGGAGGATGGCGTGCGATTCGGCGAGGACGATGCCGCCGTCGTCGAGCGCGGGAATGCCGCCGACGGGGTTCACGGCGAGGTACCAGGAAGGACGGGGCAGGTCGAACGGGACGGTGCGCCGTTCGTAGCCGAGCCCGACCTCGGCGAGCATGAAGCGCACCTTGAGAGCGTTCGAGGAGACCGGGTTGTCGTACAGCAGGAGAGCCACGGCAGCGACGAGGCTATCAGTACACTGGCCGGTCGAGCGCCCGTAGCTCAGGGGATAGAGCGCGCGCCTCCGGAGCGCGAGGTCGAAGGTTCGAATCCTTCCGGGCGCATGACCGAGGCCTGGGACGCTGGTGTCGATGGAGCGGTGCCTGCCTCGCTCAACCCATGACCGAGGCCTCGAAGGCTGGG
>JANOUB010000546.1:0-4187 GCA_031416615.1 Thermoleophilia bacterium | reverse complement strand
CGCGTCGATCGTGTGTAGCGTCGAGAAGACGAGGTGGCCCGACTCGGCAGCCTGCAGCGCCGTGTGGGCAGTCTCCGTGTCGCGGAGCTCGCCGATCATGATCACGTCCGGATCCTGGCGCAAGACGCGCCGCAGGGCCTGCTCGAAGCTCACCGTGTCGAGGCCGACCTCACGCTGGTTGACGATGCAGCTGCGGTCGGGGTGCAAGATCTCGATCGGGTCCTCGATCGTGACGATGTGCTGCTTCCGGGTGCGGTTGATGTGGTCGAGCATCGATGCGAGCGTTGTCGTCTTGCCCGAGCCCGTGGCACCGGTGACGAGCACGAGCCCGCGCTGTTCCTCGGCGAGTCGCGTAACGCCGGGCGGCAGGCCGAGCTTCGCGAAGTTCGGGATCGTGCTGGGAATCACGCGGAACGCGAATGACGTGGCACCGCGCTGGCGGAACCCGTTGACGCGGAAGCGGGGCAGCGAGGGATGCGAGAACGCGATGTCGAGATCGCCGGAGTCCTCGAACAGGTCTCGCCGCTTCGGTGAGATCTGCGTCACCTCGTCGAGCACCAACTCGAGATCGGGCTCGGTCAGCGCCGGCATTCCTTCCATCTGCTCGAGATCGCCGTCGAGTCGGAGGACCGGCGGCTGGCCGAGCTTCAGGTGGAGGTCACTGGCGCCGCTCTTCACGGCGCTTGTCAAGAGGGCGATGAGATCGATCACGTCGAGAGAGCATCGGCAGCGGTGGGCTTCACCTTTACCCCTGACGCCTGTGTGGGTCGCCTGCGGCGGTGCCGTTAGCAGCGGCGCGCGACGCGCGCGATCAGCCGCAACGGGGGACGGGCGACGCCCGTTGCCTCGTCGGGGTGCCCGACGTCTCCCCGCAGAAGGCCGGCGACGACGCCGAACACGCCGGGTGACCGGGCCGCCCAGAAGCAGACCGCTGGATACCGGTCGAGCGCACGCTTCGCCGTCCATGAGGCGCCCGCATGATGGTCGAGCGTCTGCGCCAGGGTTTCCGCATACCGCGAGGGGTCGCCGGCAAGAATCGCCTCGGCGGCGAGGCGCGCCGAAGCGAATGCCTCGTACATCCCGTCCCCCGAGAGAGGATCGACAAGCCCGGCGGCATCTCCGACAAGGAGAACGTTGTCGCTCGCGGGTGTAGAGGCGCCAACGCTTCGCATCGGGAGGCGGTGCCCGCGCACATCCGTGATCGCGGCGGGATCGACGGAGAACGCGCCAGCGAGGCGGGCGAGGTGCCCGCGCAGGTGCGGGCCTTCCTCCGCCCAGCCGCCGACCCCGAGGTTCGCGTGGTCTGCTTTCGGGAACAGCCAGCCGTAGCCGCCGGCCGGGGCACCGAACTCGATCACGGCAGTCGAGGCGTAGCGGTCGCGGTCGAGGAGCTGCCAGGGGACGTTCCCCTCGAGCGCGACGCCGCGCACAATTCCCGCGTCCAGCCCGGTGGCTCTGGCGACGACGCCGTTTGCGCCGTCGGCGCCCACGAGGAGATCGGCGGCGATCGGCTCTCCGCCGACGGTGGCCGTGACGCCGTCCGCGCCGATCTCGATCTGCTCAACGCGGGCGTTATCGCGAAAGCTCGCGCCTGCCGCGACCGCCTGCTCCGCGAGGTGGGCGTCGAGTCGCCGGCGCTGGGTCATCAGGATCAGCGGTTCGCTGCTCGTGCGCCGGAAGCTGCGGCGGTGGTGGAGGCGAAGCTCGAACGTGTGGACGACGCGCTCGACAACGGGTGTGATGTCGCACGGTGCCTGCCGGAGCGCGCGGCCCGTGACGCCGCCGCCGCAGGGCTTGTCTCGCGGGAAGCGAGCGCGATCGGCAAGGAGAACGCGCGCGCCACCGCGAGCGAGGTGGATCGCGGTCGCCGAGCCCGCAGGCCCCGCACCGACGACGAGGACATCGTAGTTCTGCACGTCGTCAGCCTGCCTGGCAGTGATCGGACGTGGGGCAGCGCCGAACGATCGAGACTGTGGGAACGCCCGTCGCAGCGCCGTTCGGCGAGATCCGGATCAGGCTCGAGGCGGCGTTGTTCGAGTAGCGGAGCTCGCGAATCCGGCTCTTCGGGTTGGCGCGGTGCACGAGCACGTAGAGGCCCGGCTCGAGTCCCGTGATGTCGATGTCCTGCCCGTGGAAGAACCCGGGGTAGCGATCGGTGTAGCCGACCGACGAACCCTCATCCACGCGCCGCGCCTCGGGCTTGCGTGCGGCGCAGTCGCCGACGAACTTCGGTGGCCCCGGGGTGATCCCGGGACGGCGGAGAGCGTAGCCCCAGCGGTCGAGCAAGCAGAACCCGCTCTTGCCGTCGCGTCCGACGAACGCGTTGTCGGAGGCGCGGCGGAGCTCGTACGCCTCGTACGGCTCGAGATGCCAGTGGAAGTGCGGCGGATGCGACTCGTAGACGAGTCGGCCGACCTCGGGGACGACGCGCACGGTGCCGCCCCGCCGATGGACGAGCTGGTCTGCCCGCATCGCCCGCGCCGCGCCGAGGCGGGTACCGCGGATATGGATGGGCCCGTCCCCGATGTTGTCGACGGCCGACGTGAATCCGAGCAGTGTCCTCCCTGTCGTCCTCCGCACGATGACCCCGCTCGGCGCCTGCTGGTCGAGGTCGGGCAACAGCGAGTCCCGAGCAGGGCTGATCGTCTCTTCGACGACACTCCAGTCGGGTGTGTCGTCGCCGCTCTCTGAGCCATCGAGTCTCTGCTGCCGGCTCCCGTCGGCGCGCATCAGCCAGATGCGCTGCACACCACCGCGGTTGCTCACGAATGCAAGACGACGTCCGTCGGGCGACCAGTCCGGGCGGCCGTCGAATCCGGGGGCGGTCGTCGTCCGTCTTGGCGGCGACCCGTCGAGCGTCGCGACCCACACATCGGCGTTGCCGCCGACAACGCCCGTGTAGGCGAGGGCGTCTCCCGCGGAGTTCCACGCCGGCGACCGCATCTGGCCGGGAGCGTCGACGAGCACGGTGGTCTCGCCGTCGGCCAAGGAGACCGCCCACAGCCGGTAGCGGCCGTCTCGATCGGACGCGTAGGCGATCCGGGCGCCGTCAGGCGACCAGGCCGGCTCGAGGTCGTTCGCAGCGTTCTCGACAACCCGCCTCTTGTGACCACCTTCCGAGCTCATCACGAAGAGGTCGTGAGAGCCGGGCGTGCCGCTCGCCCAGATGAGCTGCCGTCCGTCAGGCGACCAGACTGGCTCGATGTCGTCCGCGGAGGTGTTGCCCGTGAGCCGGCGAACGATTCCTGCTCTCGCGTCGGCGACGTAGATCTCGGTGCTGCCGCCGCGCGCGCTCGAGAACGCGACCCTGCGGCCGTCCGGCGAGACGGCGGCGCCGGTGTCTCCGGGCAGGAGCCAGGGGAGCTCGACGCGGGTGCTGCCGTCCGCCCGCGTCGCGGTCGCAGCGTGCTTGCCAGTGGCCATGATCGCCTGGTCATTCGCCCGCGGCTCTGCGGATGCGCCTGGGACTCCGATCGAGGCCATGGTGACCGAGAAGAATGCGAGTACCGCGAAACCGACGGTCACGACGAATGCGCGCACCCGGATACTTCTACCACGTCCTCGACACCTCACCGCCGTTACAATGGCGCCCGCGCAGGGGTTCCCGAGTGGCCAAAGGGGGCGGGCTGTAAACCCGCTGGCTCAGCCTTCAGAGGTTCGAATCCTCTCCCCTGCATGATGACCGAGGCCTCATGGGCTTGTTGTTGACGCTGCCGCTCTTGCCTCGCTCGGCGACAGACTCGCTCGGTGACAGGCTTCAGCCTGTCTCCCGGGTTACGGTGCGAGCCGCTCCCGCTCGGCGGGCATGTCAATCCGACTCGAAGGCAGCGCCGAGCGCTTCGCTCGGGATTCCGCGTGCGGCGTAGTGCGAGGTTCCGTCGTCCTTGAGCTCCGAAGCAGCAGCAAGCAGCGTGCCGTAGGCCGCCTTGGCGAGGAAGCCGCCTGTCGACACACGGCGGACGCCCACCTCGGCGAGTTGTCCGACCGTGGGCGCACCCGGCAACGCGAGGACTTTATACGGGATCCCGACGGCCGCGTCGACGCGCGTGATATGGTCGAGATCCGTGAGATGGGGTGCGTAGACCACGTCTGCACCTGCGTCACGGAACGCGAGCAGCCGCTCTATCGTGTCGTCGAGATCGCCCACGCCGTAGAGGTGGTTCTCGGCGCGCGCCGTGAGCACGAGA
>JANOUB010000545.1:0-3191 GCA_031416615.1 Thermoleophilia bacterium | reverse complement strand
GCGCTGATCGCGTCGATCGTGCACGAGCGGCCCGAGCGGCTGCCGGAGCTGAAAGCCGAGCTGAGGGAGGCGGGATGGAACGTCCGGATCTGACGCCTGCGATCGTGCAGGATGCGGAGAGCGGCCGCGTGCTGATGCTCGCCTGGATGGACGAGGAGGCGCTGCGACGCACCCGCGAGAGCGGCGAGGCCTGGTTCTGGAGCCGCTCGCGGCAGGAGTACTGGCGCAAGGGAGCGACGTCGGGCAACACGATGGCGGTCGAGGAGATGCGGGACGACTGCGACGGTGACGCGATCCTGGTGACGTGCGGCCGGCGGGCCCTGCGTGTCACACCGGGGCCGAGTCGTGCTTCGCTCCCTGGCTCTGGCGCAGGATCAAGGAGCGCGAGCGCGAGCGGCCGGAGGGCTCGTACGTCGTCTCTCTCCTCGACGACCCGGCGCTCGCGGCGCGCAAGGTGGGGGAGGAGGGGCTCGAAGCGGCGCTCGCCGGCGCGGGCGAGTCGGATGAGCGCGTCGTCGAGGAGGTCGCCGACGTTCTCTTCCACGCCTATGTCCTCCTCGCCGCCCGGGGGATCGAGCTCCAGCGGGTCGAGAACGAGCTGTTGAGCCGAATGCGCGACTAGAGTCGCGGTCGTGGAGCTCGCGCAGCTGATCGCCGAGGCGGGCGCAGATTGGGTCGATTGGCCTGTCGAGCGAGCAATCTTCGGCACGACCGACCCAGCCGCGATCACCGTCGAGATCGAGCGTTTCGCCCGCCAGGAGCTCGGCTCTCCGGTCCGTGAGCCGCTGTTCTTCGAGTCGAGTGTCGGCAGCGTGTTCGGGCTACGCCTCGGCGATGGCCGAGAAGTTGTGATCAAGGCGCACCAGCCGAACGAGCCTCTGGACTACCTGAACGCCGTCCATACCGTTTGCCGTCATCTCGGCGAGAGCGGCTTTCCCTGTCCGCGTCCGTTGCTCGCCCCGAGACCTCTCGGACTCGGGCACGGGACCGTCGAGGAGCTTCGAGCCGACGGCGACTGGGCGGATGCGCACGATCCGGCTGTACGCCGCAGGATGGCTGAGCTATTGGCCATCCTGATCGACCTCGGCCGCGACGTCGTCGACCTCCCTGGCCTGCGTCCCGGACTGCTCAGCCGCATCGAGGAAGGACGCATCTGGCCCCGTCCGCACAGCGCGATTTTCGATTTCGAGGCGACTGCGACCGGGGCCGAGTGGATCGACGAGCTCGCGATGCGGGCGCGGTGCGTCCTGCGGCAGCCGACCGGGGAGCGCGTCCTCGGCCACGTCGACTGGAGCGTCAAACACTTCCGCTTCCGCGACGGCGAAGTGACAGCTATCTACGACTGGGACAGCCTCGCGGTCGATTGCGAGCCGGTGATTGTCGGGGAGGCCGCCCGCGGCTTCACGTTCACCTGGAGGATTCCTGTTCGGCTCGCTCCCTCGCTCGACGAGTCACGGGCGTTCGTGTCGGAGTATGAGACCGCACGCGGCACGCCCTTCACCCCTGCGGAGCGCGAGACGGCTGGCGCGGCCGCCGTCTACGCACTTGCGTACACCGCCCGTTGCGAGCACTGTCTGGGTAGTCGCACGCCCGGCAACGCGCTCGACGCGCTTGCCACGCACGGTGAGGAGCTCTTCGCTCTGTAGGGCGCGCGAGCGGGAGCGACCAGACGGGTCGTACGTCGTCTCTCTCCTCGCTTTCGCGCCGAACAGAGTAACTTGACGGTTACGTAACGTTCAAGTTACATTGACAACATGATCCGAACGTGCGAGGTGCGGCTCACCCGACACTACGGCGTTGCGCCCGGAGAGGTCTGGGCTGCGCTCATCGAACCTGCCTCGCTCGCCCGGTGGCTCGGCCCGATGGCTGTTGCCGTCGGAACGAGCATCCGCTCCGTCGAAGCGGACAAGCTCCTCGAGCTCGACTGGGCGCCACCGGGCGAGGAGCCCTCGGTTGTCCGCTTCGAGCTGCGCCCCGACGGCGACGGAACGGTGCTCGTGCTCGACCACCGTCTCATCGACGCACGTCGCGGGATGCAGGCGATGAGCCTCTGGGAGCGCCACCTGGAGCGGCTGGACGCGCTGCTGGGCGCGGCGGGGACGGCGTGAACGCGCTCGAGGCCCTGGCGGAACCAACACGACGCCGGATCGTCGAGCTGCTCGCCGAGCGGGAGTGCAGCGCGGGGGAGATCGCCTCCCACTTCGACACGAGCCGGCCCGGTGTCTCCCGCCACCTGCGCGTGCTGCGCGAGCACGGTCTCGTGCAGGTGCGCGGCGACGCTCAGAGGCGGTTCTACTCGCTCGATCCGAAGCCGCTCGCCGAGCTCGAGGCGTGGCTTGCGCGCTACCGCGGGTTCTGGGCGAACCGCTTGGACGCACTCGACACCGAAGTCCGGCGACGACAACGGCAACCGAAGGAGAAGACCTGATGCAGACGATCACGCCCTACCTGCTCTACCAAGACGTCGACGCGGCGCTCGGCTTTCTCGCGAAGGTGTTCGGCTTCAAGGAGACACTCCGCTACACCGGCGAGGAGGGCTACGTCAACCACGCGGAGATGCGAATCGGGGACGGGGCGATCTTCCTCGGTGACCCCGGCGACCAGTACCGGAACCCGAAGGAGCTCGGCCAGGAAACGGTCGGCATCTACGTCCTCGTCGACGACGTCGACGGTCATTTCGAGCGTGCGAAAGCAGCCCGTGCGGAGATCAGGGAAGTGCCGACGGATCAGGAATACGGCGAGCGCCGGTACACCGCGCGCGATCTCGAGGGGCACCACTGGTTCTTCGCACAGGCGACGGGTGTGGTCGCGCCGGAGGAGTGGGGCGCAACGGTCCCGGCCGGTTGAGCGCAAGCCGAGTGCTCTCAAGCCTCGCGCGCGAGCAGGTCGTCGATCGTCTCGCGGCGGAGGATCAGCCGCGCGTCGCCTTCCGAGACGAGCACGGCGGCGGGGCGCGGGACGCCGTTGTAGTTCGAGCCCATCGCCAGCGTGTAGGCCCCGGTTGCCGGGACGGCAAGGAGATCGCCGCGACGCGGTTCAGGGAGAGTGGTGCGCTCGATCAGCACGTCACCCGACTCGCAGTGCTTGCCGGCGACCGTGAACTCGCCGCTCGGCTCCTCGTCGGCTCGGTTCGCGAGCAGCGCCGTGTAGCGAGCCTGGTAGAGCTGCGGGCGTGGGTTGTCCGACATGCC
>JANOUB010000544.1:0-5319 GCA_031416615.1 Thermoleophilia bacterium | reverse complement strand
TAGGGGTCGTAGCCGAGCGCGAGCGGGCCGCGCTTGAACGGCTGGTACTCCGGGTACACCTGTGGCTCCGAGAACTCCTTCGCCGGCCGCAGGCCGATCGTGCGCTCCATCAGCAGTCGCCAGATCTGGGCCGGGAAGCTCCCGCCCGAGACGGCGATGCCGTGAACGTTCTCCATCGGGATCTCGCCGGCCTGGTACCCCATCCAGACGGCCGTCGAAAGATCGGGTGTGTAACCGACGAACCAGGCGTCAGCGTGCTTGTCCGTGGTGCCGGTCTTGCCGGCGGCGGGGCGCCCGAAAGCTGCTCGGGTGCCTGTCCCGTAGCTGACGTTGTCCTCGAGAATCTGGGTCACCTTCCAGGCGACGCCCTCGGGGATCACGCGCGTCCGCCTCGGCGAGCCCCACCCCGCCTCGGTGTCTTCCTTCCCGTTCGCAAGCACTACCTTGCGGATCGCCGTTGGCTCGGAGTAGACGCCCCCAGCAGCGAGGGTTGCGTAGGCCGACGCCATGTCGAGCGGCGATACAGCGACCGAGCCGAGTCCCATCGCGGGTACGTACTGGCCGTCCACCTCGAGCGGCGAGCGCACACCGAGCTTGCGTGCCATCTCACCGACACGGTCGGGTCCGACGTCCAGGGTCAGCTGGGCGTAAACCGTGTTGTCGGAGCGAAGCGTCGCGCGTGAGACCGATGTCCAGCCGTTGTAGCTCGAGTCGTAGGTCTTCACACACCACCACGACCCGTCCTCACAGTTGCCGTTCTCGAACTGTCGATAGGTGAAAGGCGCGGAGACGTAGTAACTCGTGTCGGGATCGATTCCCTTGTCGATCGCGGCTGCAAGGACGAACGTCTTGAAGGTCGAGCCCGGCTGCCGACGGGCCTGCGAGAGCAGGTTGAACTGGTTGCTGCGCCGTCCCGGCACGACGGCCGTCATCGCGCGGATGGCGCCGTTGCCGGGGTCGATCGAGATCACGGCTGCTGCCGGGTCTGCTGGCTCGGTGAGCGTCTCCCGGATCGCCTCCTGGGCCGCGCGCTGCCAGCGGGGCACGATCGTCGTATAGACGCTGAGGCCGCCTGAGCGAACGGTCTCCGAACCGTACTTTCGGATCAGCTGGTCACGGACGTACCCGAAGAAGTAGGGCTCACGGATCTCCTTGTAGAGCCGGCCGGGTCTCAACTGAAGGTCGCGCGACCGGCTTGCCCAGGTGTACTGCTTCGCGGTGATCGCGCCCTGGTCGCGCATGGCCCTCAGGACCGCGTTGCGACGGGCCAGCGCCTTCCCCGTCTCGGCAAAGGGGTCGTAGGCCGACGGTGCCTGCGTCAGCCCCGCGAGGAGCGCCGCCTGGCGTAGGTTGAGGCCTCGGGCCGGCTTCGAGAAGTAGGTCTGAGAGGCCGCCTCGACGCCGTACGCGAGGTTTCCGTAGTAGACCTGGTTCAGGTATGTCTCGAGTATTCGCTGCTTCGACCACACGTCGTTGAGCTTGATCGCCAGACACGCTTCCTTGAGCTTCCGCTGCAGGGTGCGCTCGTTCGAGATGTAGAGGTTTCGGACGAGTTGCTGCGTGATCGTCGAACCACCCTGCACGACCTTGCGTGCCTGGGCATCCACCCACACAGCACGGGCGATCGCCCGCGGATCGACACCCCCGTGGGAGTAAAACCGCCGGTCCTCGATGGCAACGGTCGCCTTCGGCAGCCACGGGCTGACACGCCGGAGCGGGATCACCTGGCGATTGCGCTCCGCCGGAATCGAGCCCAGAAGCGAGCCGTCGGCCGCATAGACGAACGTGTTCTGGCCGATGCGCACCTCGCTCAACGCCGACAGGTCGCACGATGAACCGAAGGCGTACACCCCCGCAAAGCCCGCGACCACCGCAACCGTCAGCAACCCGACGGCCGCGAGCAAGAGCACGAGCAACGGCCGCGCGCGTTTCCGTCGGCGGCGGCGGCGGCGAATGGCAAGGTCGAACTGGGGCCCACGCTGTGGTCGCCGGCGCGACGAGCTCATGCTGCCATGGTAGTTGCTTCCCCCGGGCTAACGCGGTCGGCGAGCCGTGGCGGTGCCACAGGGGACGCAGCTCGAGAGGAAGGTTTCGCCTCTGTGTCTTCACGAATCGTGGCAAACGCCTTCACGTTCCGCTATTCCTCGAACGATGAGGCGCAGCCCAATATTCAAGCTCCTTCCCTCCGCCGAGCGGATTCGCCCTCGCCGGGGCGCTCCGTTCGGGGGAAGCAGCAGCGTCGGCCCCGCGCTCCGGCTCTTCCTCTGGAGCCGTGCTGCGATCTGGCTGCTTGCAGTCGTGGCGGTCGTGGGGTTCGACGGGGCGCTGAATGCCCGGCGGGGCGAATGGGACAGCGCGCGGCTCCACGACCTTGGCGCAGCGATCGACGTCTGGGCCCGCTGGGACAGCGACTGGTTCCTCAAGATCGCCGAGCAGGGGTACTCCTGGCCTTCCAGCACCCCGGCGTTCTTTCCGCTCTACCCGCTCCTCGTCGGCGGCCTCGGCCGGGTACTCGCGGGTCACACCGTCCTTGCCGGCATCGTGGTGTCGCTGGCCGCAGGCGCGGCCGCGTTCGGGCTGTTGTACCGGCTCACCCTCGAGCGGCTCGGTGAAGAGGCGGCGCGGCACACGGTGCTCTTCCTCGCAGTCGCCCCGACCTCGCTGTTCTTCGGAGCGGTCTACAGCGAATCGCTCTTCCTGCTCCTCTCCGTGGCAACGTTTCTCGCAGCCGAGCGGGGACGTTTCTGGCAGGCCGGGGCCGTCGGCGGGCTCGCTCTGCTGACGCGATCCGCGGGCGTCGCCCTGGTGCCGGCGCTTCTGGTGTTCGCCTGGCGGGCTCCCGACCGCCGCCGGGCTCTCGCCGGCGTCGCCTTGGCGCCGGCGCTCTTCTTGCTCTATCCCCTGCTCCTCTCCGTGTGGATCGGCCGGCCGTTGGCTTTCCTCGAGGCGCAGCAAGTCGTCTGGGAGCGCCGACTCTCGCCCGCGGGGCCGCTCGGGGGCGTGATCGCAGCCGTCCAGCACCGCGAGCTGCTCGATCTCGGTGTAGCTGTCGCCTTGATCGTCCTCGGCGTCGTCGCCTGGCGCCGAATCGGTGCCGCCTACGGGCTCTACACGCTCACGAGCGTCGCTATCCCGCTGACATTCGTGTCGGAAAAGATTCCGCTCTGGTCGATGCAGCGGTTTGCCGTCGTCGTCTTCCCCGCGTTCATGGCGCTCGCGACGATCGTGCGTAGCCGGAGGGCGGTGCTCGTCACGGCGGCGATTCTCGGCGCGGGGCTTGCGGTGTATGTGGTCAGATGGGCACTGTGGTATTGGGTTGCATGATCGGAGCGAGATGCTGACCGGCAGTGAGATCGGCGCGCCGTCGGCCGGTCCGGGGCGGAGACAGCCCGGGCGGCTCGTTGCCTGGGGTGCTCTCGTTGGGCTCCTGGCGACCGCCTCGTACGCCTCCCGCCTCACCGACAGCGAGACGCCGGCCGACCTGCTCTATCTCTGGTCGACGTTTGCGGGGGCGCTGAGCCAGTACGGGATCATGTTCGTCCTGATCCTGGCGATCGCGCACGGCCTCGACCGTCTGCTGCTCGGGCTCGAGGCTCCCGTCGCGAGAGGCCGAGCGGTCAAGCTGGCGCTCTTCGCATTCGTCGCGATCGTCGCCGCGACGGCCGCTCTGAGCCCGTTCCTCGATGCCGGCGGCGAGCAGGGTCTCGTGCCCGAAGCCTGGGACTCGAGCCGGGCAGTGCCGTTCCTCGCGAACGCTGCCGTCGTGACTCTCGTGGCGCCGTTCGTCGAGGAGTTGCTCTACCGGGGTCTCGGTTTCGGCCTCCTGACCCAGTTCGTTGGGCCGTGGCCGGCGATCCTCCTCACCGGGGCCGCATTCGGTCTCGCCCATGGGCTCGTGCTGGGCCTGCCCGTGTTGACGATCTTCGGCGTCACGCTCGGGTGGCTGCGCTGGCAGACGGGGAGTGTCTACCCCGGGATGATCGTCCACGCGCTCTTCAACGCGGCGGCGCTCGCGGTGGCGGTGACGTTGTGAGGGAGCGCTTCGGCGAGATCCGGCGGCAGATATCGGAGAACGACGAGGCGATCGTGGCGGCGGTCAACCGCCGGCTCGAGCTCGTCGCGGAGTTGTGGGAGTTGAAGGCGCAACTCGGGTTCGACACGGTCGACCCCGACCGCGAGCGGCTCCTGCGAGGTGCGCTTGCGGCCGCGAATGCCGGCCCACTTTCAGCCGCCGGCCTCGACCAGCTCGTGACAGAGTTACTCGACCTGACGAAGCAGGAGCTCGGCGCGTCGTAGGGGCTATGCGAAGCCTCGTATCAGCGAGGCGGAGCGTCGCCCGCACATTGGTCCCTACGGCTCGTCTTCGGGCTCGGCGGCGAACTCGTCGGGCGAGACGGTGTCGAGAAAGCGGCGGAACTCGTCGGGGTCGAGGTCGGCGAGGGAGTCCTGCCCCATGAGGCGACGCGAGGCCTCCTCCTCATCGCCTTCGAACTGGACGCCCGACTCCTCGATCACCTCGTCGGAGGCGAAGATCTTGGCGTCGGTGCGCAGCGCCAGCGCGATCGCGTCAGAGGTGCGCGCATCGAGCTCGATCTCGGTTCCGTTGCGGACGAGCGTGATCCGGGCGTGGAAGGTGTTCTCACGTAGCTCGGTCACGGTGACCTGCCGGATCTCGCCGTCGAGCGACGCGACCATGGCGGCGGCGAGATCGTGGGTCATCGGGCGTGGCGGCTCGGCACCCTGGAGATTCATCAGGATGGCTGCGGCCTCCGGATGGCCGATCCAGATCGGCAGGAACGTGTTGCCGTCCTGCGTCTTCAGCAACACGATCGGCTGCTTGCCGACCAGGTCGAAACTTACGCCATAGACGGTCATCTCGCGCATCGGCCTCCTGCTGAGTGTAGCCCGGAGGAGCGCTGATCACACGCGGATGTCGGCGCGCGTGCGCGGCGCTCCGAGCGCAACCCAGGCCGCGATACCGGCCGCTGCGCCACACGCAAGCAGGATCAACCCGAAGGCACCGGCCGTGTGCGTCAACACGAGAGCCTCGCCGCCCGCCGCCAGGGCAATTGTTGCAAGCGCGAGGAGCCCGGCCAGGGCGCGGTTCACCGACACCAACCGAGCGTATGCACCCGAGCCGGGTCGGCGTCGCCCTCTTGGGGGGTGTGGTCTCGTGACGGGGATACCCGGATACCCCCGCCGGAGTAGGGGTTTTCGGAGTGGGCGATCCTGGATTCGAACCAGGGACCTCCGCCTTATCAGAGCGGCGCTCTAACCAACTGAGCTAATCGCCCGCAGGGAGCGCCAGTCTACCGAACC
>JANOUB010000543.1:0-6783 GCA_031416615.1 Thermoleophilia bacterium | reverse complement strand
GGGCGACCTCCTCCAGGAAGATCGCCTGGTAGCTGTACGGCTTACCGCCGCCCCCGTACTCCTTCGGCCAGGTGAGCCCGACGTAGCCCGCCTCGTACAGCGCACGACTCCAGTCACGGACGGCATCGTCCGAGAATCGCGACGGGCCACCCGCGTGCCCAAGTAGGCCGGCCGGCAGATTCGCCTCGAGCCAGGCGCGCAGCTCGCTGCGGAACTGCCCCTCGTCGGGCGTGTCGCGGAGATCCACGGGTCGATCCTAGCCCTGATCCCGCAACACGGCGGATCCAGGCTTAACCCTGGATTCACCTGCGCCGTCGGTGCCTCCGTCTACGCTCCTGCGAGCGCCGAAGCCACTGCGAAGGAGGAGCCGATGTCAACCCCCATGATCCCTCCGGCCAGCGAGCCGGTCGACCACCGCGCGCAGCTCGAGGAGGCGCTCGTCGAGGTCAAGCGTGTGATCGCGGGCCAGGACGAGATGCTCGAGCGGGTGCTCGTGTGCCTTGTCGCCGGTGGCCACCTCCTGATCGAGGGTGTGCCCGGGCTTGCAAAGACGCTGACGGTCAAGACGACGGCCGCTGTGCTCGGTGGGACGTTCCGGCGCGTCCAGTTCACGCCCGACCTCGTGCCGAGCGACCTCGTCGGCACGCGCATCTACCGGCCCGACACCGGTGGCTTCGACACCGAGGAGGGGCCCGTCTTCTGCAACTTCCTGCTCGCCGACGAGATCAACCGCGCGCCCGCGAAGGTGCAGTCGGCGCTGCTCGAGGTGATGCAGGAACGGCAGGTGACGATCGGCCACGACACCCACCTCGTGCCCGACCCGTTCCTCGTCATGGCGACCCAGAACCCGATCGAGTCGGAAGGCACCTATCCGCTCCCGGAGGCGCAGGTCGACCGCTTCATGCTGAAGGTCGTGGTCGATTACCCGAGCCGCGACGAGGAGCTCACCGTCGTGCAACGCTCTCTGGCCGCCCCGGCCGTGGTGCGCCAGGTGCTCGAGCTGGATGCGCTGAGGAAGCTTCAGAGAGCCACGCTGGATGTCTACGTCGACCCCTCGCTCGTAGCCTATGCGGTGTCCCTCGCCGAGGCGACGCGCAATCCGGCTGCGGTCGGGCTCGGCGAGATCGTCGGCCTCGTCGAGTACGGCGCCAGCCCTCGCGGCCCGATCTCGCTCGTGCAGAGCGCTCGCGCGCTCGCGCTGATCCACGGGCGCGACTACGTGCTCGGCACCGACGTCCGCTCACTGGCCAAGGACGCGCTGCGGCACCGTCTCGTCCTCACCTACCGTGCCCTCGCCGAGCAAACGACGGCAGACGACGTGCTCGACGCGGTACTCGAACGCGTCGCAGCGCCCGCGCTCGAGCTCGGGAGACCGGTCGCCGCATGACTCGACTGCGGGCATTCGGTGTCGTCGAGACACCGGAGCGCCCCGGCCCCGGGCCGATGCCGGAGCCGCTGCTCCGTGCACTCGAGCTCTCGATCGGTCGCCGCGTCGACGGCCTCCTCGCGGGCGATCACCGCTCGAACCTGCTCGGCCGTGGCACCGAACTCGCCCAGGTACGCCCCTACGTGCCGGGTGACGACGTCCGCCTGATCGACTGGAACGTGACCGCCCGAACGCGTGAGGCACACGTTCGGGTGCAGCTCGCCGAGCGCGTCCTCGTCACGTGGGTCATGCTCGACCGCACCCTCTCGATGGGGTTCGGCACTGCCGATCGCCGCAAGGCCGATGTCGCACTCGGCGTTGCGCTCGCGCTCGGCCATGCGGCCAGCGTGCGCGGCAACCGCGTCGGGCTCCTCTCGTTCGGGAGCGGCCCTCCGGCGCCGCTGCCGCCGCGGCAGGGCCGCGCCGGTCTCGTCGGGCTCCTGCTCGCGCTCGGTGACGAGGACACGGGGAACGGTGCAGCACCCGAGCTCACTGCCGCTCTCACCTTGCTCGGGGCCGTGGCGCGGCAGCGCTCGCTCGTCGCCGTCGTTTCCGACTTCCGCGGCCCGCGCGATTGGCGGCCGCACCTCGTCGACCTCGCCGGGCACCACGACGTGCTCGCGGTCGAGATCCGCGACCCTCGGGAGGAACAGCTCGTCGACGTGGGGGAGGTGTGGTTCGCCGATCCCGAGACGGGAGCCCGGCTGCGCGTCGACACGGGCGACGCGAGCCTCCGGACACGGTTCGCCGAGGCCGCCGCCGCGGAGCGGCACGATGTCGCGGGCGAGCTCGTTGCCGCGCGGGCCTCTCACGTCGTCCTCTCGACAGAGGGAGACTGGCTCCGGGATCTTGCCTCTCACCTCGGCAGGCGCCGGTGAGCTTCGGCTCTCCGCTCGCGCTGCTCGGGCTGGTGGCGATCCCCGCGATCGTGGCCCTGCTCGTGGTTGGTGAGCTCCGGCGCAAGACGCAGGGCGCGCGCTTCGGGAACCCTGCCCTCGTAGCTGCTTCGGCACCGACGCCGCGTCGGATCAGGAGGATCTTGCCGTTCGCTCTCGCGCTCGTGGCCCTGACGGCGCTGATCGTCGGCGTGGCAAGGCCCCGGGCCACGCTGTCGGTCTCGGGACGCGACGCAACCGTGATCCTCGCGCTCGATACCTCCCGCTCCATGGCCGCCACCGATGTGCAGCCCTCGCGGCTTGCGGCCGCGCTGTCTGCCGCCGAGACCTTTCTCGACACCGCACCTTCGGGCTACGCCATAGGGATCGTCTCCTTCTCGACGAGGGCCTCCCTCGTCCTGCCGCCTACCACCGACCGCGAGGCGGCCCAGAACGCACTCGACGAGATCCGGCTCGGCTCCGGTACGGCGCTCGGTGACGCAATCGATCGGTCCGTCGCAGCCGCGCGCCCCGGCGTCAGCCCGCTGCAGCCGTCGCCGCAGGAGGCTGCCCCCGCAACGGTGCTGCTGCTCTCCGACGGAGAACAGACCTCCGGGGGCCGGACACCCCTCGCGGCGGCGGCTCAGGCAAAGAAGCTCGGGGTCCCGGTCAACACCGTGGCCCTGGGAACACGCGACGCTGTCGTCGAGGTGCCGCTCCAGAACGGCCTCACGGAACGGGTCACCGTGACGCCGGACACGCGAACGCTGCGTGAGGTGGCCCGGATCACGGGTGGCCGGTACGCCGCCGCCCCGACGGCCGAGAGGCTGCGGCAGGTATACCGCGATCTCGGTAGCAGGATCGGCAAGAAGCGCGAGGAGCGCGAGGTGACGGCAGCTTTCGCCGGTGCAGGTGTCGTGCTGCTCCTCGTCGCGTCAGGGCTCTCTCTCGCGTGGACGCGGAGGCCCCTGTGAAGGCGCGCATTGCCCTCGTTCTATCTGTAGCCGGATTGTCGCTCGCTGTGCTGTCTGCCGAGTCCGCCCGCGCTGCCGACGAATGCAACGGTCTCCGGGTCTGCCTCCCGGTCACCGGTCCGTGGGTCGTCGTTCCCCCCGGGGGCGTGGACTACGAGTTGGCCTGCCCCCGCGCCGGGTACGTCATCGCCGGGACGGACGCTCGCGTCGCCGCCCGGGACGTCGACGTCTCGTTTCGTGGCGAGCCGGGGAGCCCTGTCGGGCCCGGCGTGACAACGCGTCGCAGCGCGGTGTTCCACGCCGTGCGTACGCGTGCGGGCGCGGGAGCGACGAGCTTCCGGCCGTTCATCGGCTGCATCCCGACGAGCGGCGGTGGTGGCCGGGCACTGACCGGGGTCGCTGCCGACACCGCCGGCATCAGGCCGACGCAGCCCTTGCGGAGCGTCGTCGTCTCGAGGCCCGTCCGGCGGGGTTCGCTGACGATGCGTCTCGCGTGCCCGGCCGGATCGAGGCTCGTCGGCTCGACGCACGCGGTGGCCTTCCGCGGGCAGTTGCCGCCCTCGACTGCGCTGCTCGGCGCCGTCCGCGTGCGGCGCACGGTCGTGGACGGTGCCGTTATTGCCCGTGTCACCGCGACGCCGGCTGCTCGTGCCCGGGCCGAGGTGCAGGTGCGGGCGTTGTGCGCGAGGGCACGATGAAGCAGTGGGAGAGGGCGCGATGACTTTCGGCTCGCCGCTCTTGCTCGCCCTGCTCACCGTGCCGCTCGCAGCACTCCTCGGCTACGTCTGGTTCGAGGGCAAGCCGCCGAAGGCGGCGATCGCATTCCCGAATCTGACGGTGCTTGCATCGGTCGCCGGCCGGTCGAGTTGGAAGCGCCACCTCGTCGCAGGCTTGCTGTTCGGCACGATTGCTCTCCTGTGCATCGCCGTCGCCCGCCCGAGGATATCGCTGCCGGCGACCTCCGATCGTGCGACCCTCGTGCTCGTGGTCGATGTCTCCGTCTCGATGAACGCCACCGATGTGGCGCCGACCCGGCTCGAAGCAGCCCGCAGTGCCATCACCTCGTTCGTCGACCGGGTCCCGGGACGGATCAAGATCGGGCTCGTTGCTTTCGCCGACGACCCCGTCGTCGTCACAACGCCGACGACCGACCGGCAGGCACTTCGTGACGGGATCGCCTCGCTGACGCCCGGGTTCGGCACGGCCATCGGTGATGCTGTCGCGCGTGGTGTCGAGCTCGTGCAGTCGTCGACAGGTGAGACTGCACTGGTGGCCGGCAACACAACCGACAGCGCTGACACGCCTGGCGCGGTCGTCCTCCTCTCCGACGGCTCCCAGACGCGCGGCCTGCTCGAGCCCGATGAGGGGGCGCGCGTCGCACAGCGGGCCGGCGTTCCCGTCTACACGATCGCGCTCGGAACGCTCTCGGGCACGGTGACGGTCAACCGCGGGGGCAGTGAGATCGTCGTTCCGGTCCCTCCCGACCGTCTGACGCTCGCGCGCATCGCGGAGGCTACCGGGGGCTCGACGTTCGAGGCAACGGACGCCGAACGTCTTGGCGCCGTCTACGACCGGATCGGCCGCGTCGTCGCCCGGACATCGAAGCCGCAAGAGGTGACGGCTGCGTTCGTCGCCGTCGCGGCGGCCCTTCTCGCAGGCGGGATCGGCCTTGCCGCGCTCTGGGCGCCGCGGCTCCCCTAGCTCTTCAAGCCCCTTCCCCCACCGAGCCGCTCCGCCTTCGCCGTGAGCGCATATTCCGGGGGAAGTAGCTGTGAGCTAAGCTCGTCTATTCAGTGGCGACATTGCTGTCGGTCCGTGGGATTACTTTGCGCTTCGGGGGCATTGTTGCTCTCGACGGTGTCTCGTTCGATGTCGAGGCGGGGCACATCTCGGGCCTGATCGGGCCGAACGGTGCCGGCAAGACCACGGTGTTCAACGTCATCACCCGCCTGTACACACCCGACGACGGCCAGCTCGACTTCGACGGCCAGTCGCTTCTACAGACGCCGGCATACCGGATTGTCGAACGGGGTATCGCGCGCACGTTCCAGAACATCAACATGTTCACGTCGATGTCCGTGCTCGAGAACGTCCTCGTCGGTGCGCACGCGCGCGGCCGCGCGGTCGGGGAGCAGGAGGCGCGTGCGACCCTTGACTACGTCGGTCTCGGGGGTCGCGCCCACGAGCGCGCCGCCGCCCTGCCGTATGGAGTCCAGAAGCGGGTCGAGATCGCCCGTGCGCTCGCTGCGAAGCCGCGGCTCCTGCTGCTCGACGAGCCGGCCGGCGGTCTCAACCACGAGGAAGTGGAGGAACTCGGTGACTTCATTCTGCGGGTTCGCGACGATCACGAGCTGACAGTGCTGCTCGTCGAGCATCACATGAACCTCGTGATGCGGATCTCCGACCACGTGAACGTGCTGAGCTTCGGCCGCAAGATCGCCGACGGGACACCGGCCGAGGTGCGCGCGAACCCCGATGTGATCGAGGCGTACCTCGGAACCGACGAGGGCGGTTCGTGAGCGCGCTGCTGGAGCTGCACGATGTGGAGGCCCGCTACGGGCCCGTCCAGGCGCTCCGTGGCATTTCGCTCGAGGTGCCGGAAGGATCGGTGGTCGCCGTGCTCGGCGCAAACGGCGCCGGCAAGACGACGACGCTCCGCGCCGTCTCCGGCACGGTCAAGCGCAGCGGCGAGATCCTGCTCGGCGGCAAACCTTTACGCGGAGGCCCCGAGGCGGTCGCGAAGGCGGGCATCGCGCACGTACCCGAAGGGAGGGGCACGTTCACCGAGCTGTCGGTTGTCGAGAACCTGCGGCTGGGTGCCTACACGCGCCGCGAACGTTCGGTCAAAGCGGATATCGAACGGATGGCGGGCTACTTCCCCTGGATCCGCGATCGTGGCGAGCAGCGTGGCGGCACGCTCTCGGGCGGCGAGCAGCAGATGCTCGCGCTCGCCCGGGCACTCATGGGCAGACCGCGCCTGCTGATGCTCGACGAGCCATCCCTCGGCCTGGCACCGCTCATCGTCCGGGAGATCTTCCGCATCGTGCGCGAGCTGAACGAGAAGGAGGGCCTCACCGTGCTCGTCGTCGAGCAGGACGCCCGCGTCGCCCTCAACGCGGCGGCGACTGCATACGTGCTCGAGGTAGGGAAGGTGGCGGTATTCGGGTCGAGCGCCGAGCTGCGCGACGACGAGGCCGTGCGGCGGAGCTACCTCGGTTACTAGCTGATGGCGGCCTTCTTCCAGCAGGTCGTCTCGGGTCTCGCCTCCGGCGGCGTCTACGGTGCGCTCGCGCTCGCGATCGTGCTGATCCACCGCGCCACCGGCGTGATCAACTTCGCCCAGGGCGAGATGGCGACGTTCTCCACCTACATCGCGTGGACGCTGACGACGAACCACGGTTTCTCGTACTGGCCTGCGTTCGCCGTGACGCTGCTCGTGTCGTTCGCAGGCGGCGTCGGAATCCACCAGGTCGTGATCCGGCCCGTCGAGCGGGGACCACAGATCCGC
>JANOUB010000542.1:0-2276 GCA_031416615.1 Thermoleophilia bacterium | reverse complement strand
CAAGGCGAAGGAGCCGCCGCCCTCGACCAAGACGATCGAAGAGCTCGTTGCGGCCGGTCAGTTTTCCGATGCGAACAAGGCGTGCAAGTCGAACGTCATGTTCAACTCGGTTCGCCTCACCGCGTGCACCCTCGCGGCGGTCAGCCTCCTGGCCGCCGCCTTCACAGCGCTCCCGCCGATGCTGTAGACCTCCGCCGATCTCCGCCGGGCGACACGAGGTGTCGTCCCAGGTAAACGCTGTTCCCTGGAATACCCGTTGGGGGTATATCGTTGTGAAGAACGAGACGGGGCTCAGATTTCATCAGACATGGCACTTGGGTGCCACAGAAGGAGGCAGACAATGCCCGATACCCGCCTGTTCTCAGCCTGGATCCACCGTTTTGCGTGATCGCGAGGCGCTCGTCCGGGTCGTCAGGACGCGCGGGGAAGGGATTGTGCAGGCCGGGCGCCTGCATGATCCCTTCCCCGCGCGGAGCGCACCGTCCGGGTGGGACCGCCCGACAGGGAAGAAACAGAGTCCAACCCGGACGGGGAGCGGCCTGGCGAGCCTTCGGTACGGAGATGCAACGCCCGCGCAAAACGGTGGATCCAGGCTGAGCCTGAACCTCGGAACACGACGTACACACGGGGCGCGGGCGTTGCCCGTGCGTCGCTACCCGAAAGGCAGGTGAAACAGCGGTAGGCGGCGCTTTCTGCCGGAGATCTCGCCGAGCGACTCGATCCGCCGGCCTGCCTGGCCGACGAGGAACAACGCCACCACCTCATCCTCGGGCGTGAACCGCCGGAGGCGCATGTCGTAGATCTCGACGAGACCCCACGACCGCCCGTGAACCACGAGCGGCACGAGCAGCGCACAGTTCATGCCCAACTCGCGCAGCACGAAGGCTTCCGCCCGGTCGAGATCTTCGTCGAGGAACGAGATCGACCTGACCGAGATCGTCTCGAGAACCTCTTTCGTGACCGGGAAGTCCGAGATCAGGTACGCCGTGTCCTCACCGAGGTCGATGTCGCGCATCGAATGCCGGACCGCATCGGCGAGCCGCGGACCCTCGACCTTCGAGATCAGCGCACCTGTCGCGCCAACGACGAACGTGACCGACTTGCTCAACCGCTCCAGCACCCCGTCGACCGATTCCTCGGCCCAGATCGCCGCCGAGGCGTCCAGCGTGTCGCCGAGTGCCGAACCGTCCGCCCCGCTGCCGCCACGGCCACGCTCGCTCCCCGCGGCAGCCCCGACAGAGGCCCCCGTGTCTCGCACGACGTCTCGGAACCCGACCACGCGATTCTTGCCGCTCGCCTTGGCTCGATAGAGAGCCTGGTCGGCAGCGCGCAGCAACTGCGACGCGCCGCCGCCGTCATACGGGTAGGTCGACAGCCCGGCGCTCAGCCGCAACGGGAAACCGGCATCGTCGAGGCCGTCATCGAGCTCCGTGCGGAGCTGCTCGACCACCTCGAATGCAGCATCCGCGTCGGTTCCGGGCAGCATGACGACGAACTCGTCGCCCCCGAGGCGCGCCGCCGAGCCGCCCTTGGGACAGGCACGCTGGAGCACGAGCCCGATCTCGCGCAACAGAGCATCGCCGAACTCATGGCCGGCGCGATCGTTGACATCTTTGAAGTCGTCGCAGTCCAACACGACAAGGCTCAGGGGCCGTCGGACCTCCTGCGCGCCGTCCAGTTCGCGCTCGAGCCGATCTTCGAGCCCACGGCGGTTGAGCAGCCCCGTGAGCGCGTCGGTATGGGCGCTCCGCCTCTCGCGGCCGAGTGCGAGCGCAGCGTCCAGCGAGGCCGCCGTGTGGGCGGCCAGAAGGGACGCGAGCTCACCCTGCCCCCGGTCGAATTCCTTGGCGAACCGGCTCGTTCCGGCAAGCAGGCCGATCTCCTCGCCGTTGGCACGCAGCGGAATCAGGACCACGGAGCGGATGCGGGTTCCGACGATCTCTGGCACGTGCAGCGTGCTCATGTCGAGCAACTCGAACACGGCGGTCTGGTCTATACGCTGACGCAAGGCTTGTAGAGCCCGGCCAGGCATCGGCTCGGGTCCACCGGCCGCGCGCCATTCCGTCGACTCGACAAGCTGGCCGTTCTCCTCGAGAAGCAGCAGCTGGCTCGTCTCGACCGGCAATACCCGGGCAAGCGACCTCACCGCCACCTCCGCGATCGCACGCGGATCGCGCAGAGAGCTCATATGGACAAACAGCCGCGCCAACGAAGAAAGATCGACCGTACGCGCCGCTCGCAGCTCTTCCATTGGCTGCAAGAGCGCCTGGATCAGG
>JANOUB010000541.1:0-3526 GCA_031416615.1 Thermoleophilia bacterium | reverse complement strand
CGGTCGACGTGTTCGAGGGCGTCACGGCCGAGCTCAAGCTGATGGTCGTGCCCGAGGGCGGCGAACTGCCGCCCGAGGAAGAGCTCGCCGCGATGGAGGCTGCCGAGGCAGCAGCCGCGGCCGAAGCCTCGGCCGCCGCCGCCGGTGTGGCGGCCGCAGCCGCAACGGAAGCGGTCGAGTGGGAAACCGTCGAGGTCAAGGTCGTGGATGTCGTCGAGGTCGACGTCGTGGAGAGCGTCGAGACCACGGAGGTCGAGGACGTCGTCGAGCCCGAGGTAGAGGCAGAAACGTAGCTCCGCGAGCCCCAGGCCCCGGCGCAGCTCGTAGGACTGAGCCTGGATCCACCGTGTTGCGCGGGCGTTGCATCTCGCCCGGGCCGCACGTCCTGACGACCCGGACGAGCGCCTCGCGATCACGCAAAACGGTGGCTCCAGGCTGAGAAGGGGTGTCTCCCGAAAGAGCAGGGGAGACACCCCTTCGCTGTTTCTGTTTCCACAACCCCTGTGGAGCGTTGGTCAGACTTTCCGCTCGCAGCGGAGATCCGCGGTGGATAACCGACCACCCGCCTGGGGAGAAGCTATCCGGCGCAGGGGATAGAATAGGAACACATGTTCCTAATCCCCTGCTCCACTGCCCTATTTCCCCTCTTCTTGCCATGCCCGTTTCGGACAGGTTGACTGGGCCGGTGACCGTTGCCCCGAGCATCCCGTCGGCGATCGTGCCGCCGCAGAACCTGGAGGCCGAGGAGTCGGTCCTCGGCGCGATGCTGCTGTCGGCCACCGCGATCGGCGCCGTTACCGAGGTGCTCCATGCCTCCGACTTCTACCGTGAGTCCCACGGCACGATCTACCAGGCCGCCCTCACCCTCTACGGCAAGGGCGAGCCGGTCGACGCGATCACCCTGGCGAACGAGCTCGACGAGCGCAGCGAGCTCGAACGCGTGGGTGGCACTGCGAAGATCGCCGAGCTCGCCGCCGTCGTGCCGGCAACCTCGAACGCCGAGCACTATGCGCGGATCGTCAAGGAGATGGCGACCCTCCGTGGGCTCGTGCGCGTCGGCCAGGAGATCCAGCGGCTCGGCCAGACACGGCCGGGGGCGACGACGGACCTCGTCGACCGCGCCGAGCAGATGGTGTTCGAGCTCGCCCAGGAGCGGGTCAGCGGCGACTTCGCCCACATCCACGACCTGCTCAACGAGAGCTTCGCGCGGATCATGCACCTGTACGAGGCAGGCGTCGACGTCACCGGTGTGCCCTCGGGATTCCGGGAGCTCGACAAGCTCACGTCCGGCTTCCAGCCCGGGAACCTGATCATCATCGCGGCGCGGCCGTCGATGGGGAAGTCGGCACTTGCTCTCTGCGCCGCGGCGAATCTCGCAGTGCGCCACGAGACACCGGTTGCGCTCTTCACCCTGGAGATGTCCAAGTCCGAGGTGACGCAGCGGCTGATGTGCAGCGAGGCGAAGGTCGAGTCGCAGCGCCTCCGGTCGGGCCGGCTCGCGCAGGACGACTGGCCACGACTCACAGCCGCCTGCGACAAGCTGATGAAGGCGCCGATCTATGTCGACGACACGGGCTCGATCACGATGATGGAACTGCGGTCGAAGGCGCGTCGGCTGAAGTCGCGCGAGCCGAAGCTCGGGATGATCATCGTCGACTACCTGCAGCTGATGACATCAGGCTCGAACGCCGAGAACCGGGTACAGGAGGTCTCGCAGATCTCGAGGCAGCTCAAGGTGCTCGCCCGCGACCTCGAGGTGCCGATCCTGGCGCTCTCCCAGCTGTCGCGTGCCGTCGAGCAGCGCCACGACAAGCGCCCGATCCTCTCGGATCTGAGAGAGTCCGGAAGTATCGAGCAAGACGCCGACCTCGTCGCCTTCGTCTACCGCGACGAGTACTACAACGGTGAGGAGTCCGACTCACAGGGACTCGCTGAGATCATTCTCGCCAAGCACAGAAACGGCCCGACTGACTCGGTGAAGCTCAGTTTCCTGAAGCGCTACGCGAAGTTCACCGACCTGGCCGCCTCCTCGTAGACCGGTCCGAGCCTGCGCCCGAGGCTCTGCACCCGGGTGCGTAGGGGCACCTCGAAGAACCCGAGGTCGATGTAGACGTAGCGGTCGTTCGGGCAGTAGAACGGCCCCACGGCGGACGAAACAGAACGGGCCGATACCGAGCCGCGTCGTCAGACGAGCGCGAGCGCGGCCGCCTCGATTTCGGCCTCCGAGAGAAGCACGAGGGTCGCGGCGTCGCCGAGCGGGATGAACGAGTCCTTACTCGTCACCCGCGCTAGCTGCCCGTCGTATCCCGCATCGATCAGCGTCGCCATCACACCCTCGGCGACACCGCCGGTGCGACGGGTCTCGTCTACGACGAGCACACGCTGGGTGGCGACGGCTTCGCGTGCAATGTCCTCGATCGGCAGCGGCGCCAGCCTGCGCAGATCGACAACGCGCGTGCCGATCCCGCGCTGCTCCAGACGGCGAGCAACCCGTAGCGACATCAGGAGGCCGTTGCCCCACGTCAAGATCGTCAGGTCGCGGCCTTCGCCGTAGGTGCGAGCAGAGCCCAGTGGCACGTGCTCGGCCGACGGCGCCGCGAGCCAGGCTCCATCGCCTTCCTCGTACAGATCACGCGTGTGGTAGAGCGCGATCGGCTCCAGGAACGCACAGACGCTGCCGTCGACCTTCGCGGCCGCGACACACGTGCGCAGCATCGCGGCAGCGTCGTCCGGCCGTGACGGCGACGCGATCACGAGGCCGGGAACGTCGCGCAGGACGGCGACCGAGCCGTCGTTGTGGAAGTGACCGCCGAAGCCCTTCTGATAGCCGTAACCGGCGATCCGCACCACCATCCCGTTGCGGTACTGCCCCTGTGAGAAGAACTGCAGCGTTGCGGCCTCGCCGCGCAATTGATCCTCGGCGTTGTGGAGATAGGCGAGGTACTGGATCTCGGGCAGCGGCACGAAGCCGCTGACCGCGGTGCCGAGAGCGAGGCCAAGGATCGAGGTCTCGTCGAGCAGCGTGTCGAAAACGCGACCCGCGCCGAAGCGCGCATGCAGGCCCCTGGTGACGCCGTAGACGCCGCCTTTCGCGGCCACGTCCTCGCCGAAGAGGAGCGTCTCCGGATGCCGGCTGAGAACGTCTGCGAGAGCACCGTTGATCGCGAGTGCGAGCGTCAGGGGCTCTCCGGCCGGAGCTACGCTGCGCGCCAGTTCGGACACGGCTGCGGGTGAGCGAGGCGCGAGTGGCCGCATCACCTCTCGGGCGCTCTCGAGCTGAGGGCGCCGCGCGGCGGCGAGAGCAACCTCGCGCACGCGGGCGCGACTCTCGCGGTACTCGGCTACGAGCTGATCGCCGGTACGCATGCCCGCCGCGACAAGCCAAGCGGCAGTCGCGAGCAACGGGTCACGCCCGAGGTCGGCCCGGACGTCCTGCGGCGAGCGGTACGCCGCCTCGACATCCGCGCCTGCATGACCCAGGTAGCGGACGGTGCGGAGATGGAGCACCGCCGGACGCCGCGTGTCG
>JANOUB010000540.1:0-3446 GCA_031416615.1 Thermoleophilia bacterium | reverse complement strand
CGATCACCTACGAGCTGCCGGTCGCAAGTGCGCAGGTGAAGTCGGCGATCCTGCTCGCGGGCCTGTATGCGAAGGGCGAGACCACGGTCGTCGAGCCGGCACCGACGCGCGACCATACCGAGTTGATGCTCGAGGCGGCCGGCGTCTCGATCACGCGACGTGCGAAGAGCGTCACGGTGCAGCCGGCAGAACGGCTCGAGCTCGGTGAGATCGAGGTGCCGGGCGACTTCTCCTCGGCGGCACCGTTCATCATTGCGGCAACGCTCGTCCCTGGCTCGGAGCTCCACATTCACGGCGTCAACCTCAACCCGCGCCGCACGGGACTCCTCACGATCCTCGAGCGGATGGGCGGTCGCGCGACCGTGTACAACCGCCGCCGGATCGGGGGCGAGCCGGCGGGCGACCTCGAGGTACGTTCGGCCGAGCTCGTCGCGACGACCGTCCTCGGTCCCGAGGTGCCGCTCGCGATCGACGAGCTCCCTCTGTTCGCGTTGGCGGCGTCGTGCGCGCACGGCAACAGCCGTCTGCGCGGAGCGGAGGAGCTGCGCGCGAAGGAGTCCGACCGTGTCGAGGCGACGGTCGACGCTCTCCGTGCTCTCGGTCAGCACGTGCTCGCGACCGAGGACGGCTTCCGGATCCGCGGTGTCCCGACCCGCCCGCGCGGCGGTCGGATCGAGAGCCGCGGCGACCACCGGATCGCAATGCTTGGCGCGGTTGCGGCACTCTTCTCGCAGGAGGGTGTCGAGATCGAGGATGCCGAGTGTGTCGCAGTGAGCTTCCCAGGTTTCTTCGACCTGCTGAAGCAGCTCGAAGAAACGTCGAAAGGACAAGGAAACTGACCTATTTCGCATCTATCTATCATTTCTGCCCGAGGCAGAAATGATCGTTGCGATCGATGGGCCCGCCGGCGCCGGCAAGAGTTCGGTCGCACGCGCGCTCGCCACTCGGCTCGGCTTCCGCTACCTCGACACCGGGGCGATGTACCGCGCTGTCACCTGGCTTGCGTTGCGACGCGGGATCGCGCTCGACGACGTGCCTGCCCTCGAGGAGCTCGCGCGCCAGAACCCCGTCGAGTTCAACGCGGGCGACGGCGTCTCGATCGCGGGGCACGACGTCACGGCGCTGATCCGGGAGCCGGTGATCGACGCGTCGGTCCCGATCGTCGCCCGCCACGCCGAGGTTCGCGAGGTGATGAGGGAGCGCCAGCGCGCCCTCGGCGAGCAAGGAGACTCCGTGATCGAGGGACGGGACATCGGCGTCGTCGTCGCTCCGCACGCCGACCTCAAGGTCTGGCTCGTCGCCGACCCGCAGGTGCGCGCCGAGCGGCGCCACGCGGAGAGGGACGGAATCACCGTCGACACGCTCGCGGACGACATGCGGCGCCGCGACGAGCGGGACGCTGCGAACACGCATCGAGCCCTGGATGCGATCGAGGTCGACACGACGTTGCTGAGCCTGAGCGAGGTCATCGACCGGATCGAAGGGCTGCTGCGGGAGCGGGCAGCGTGAGCAGTGGACGCAACCCAGGAGACAGGCTGAAGCCTGTCGCCACCGGATGGCGCCGGTCTCCCGGGTCAGGGCAGCCGGCATGAGCACGACGGCGGACAAGGTCTGGGCTGTCGGTCGCCCGACTGTCGGCATGGCGGTCAAGCTCTCCGGACGGCTGAAGGTCTACGGCAGGGAGCGCATCCCGGCGAGCGGCGGGCTCGTGATCGCCTGCAACCACTTCCACTGGGTCGACCCCATCGCGCTTGGCGCCGCGTGCCCGCGCACGATCTACTACATGGCGAAGGTCGAAGCGCACCGCGTTCCCGGGCTCGGCACGGCCATCCGGGCGTTCGGCACCTTTCCGGTACGGCGCGGCGAGTCCGACCGCGACGCGGTGCGAACGATGCGGGCGATCGTGCGCGACGGCCTTGCTCTCGGCCTCTTCGTCGAGGGCACCCGCCAGAAGAGCGGGGTTCCCGGCGAGCTCCAGCCCGGGGCCGCGATGGTCGCAATCCAGGAGGATGTCCCCGTGATCCCGGTCGCGATCCACGGCTCGCAGACGTGGAAGCCGGGTAACTTCCACCCGTTGTCTCTCGCCTGGGGTGAGCCGATCCGCTTCGAAGGGCTACCGAGAGGCGGCAAAGGCTACAAGGAGGCGTCGATGGTGCTGCAGCTGAAGATTCGCGAGCTCTTCGACTTCCTCGTCGAGATGCACGACCTCGGGCGTCCCGACGCGGTGCCGCCGCGATGAATGACGCGGAGATCACCGAGGAGGTCGAGCCGGCACGAGAAATCGCGGGCACGGTCGCGATCGTGGGCTTCCCGAATGTCGGCAAGTCGACCCTGATCAACCGGCTCACGCAAAGTCGGGCGGCGGTCGTGCACGAGACCCCCGGGGTGACCCGTGACCGTAAGGAGATGCTCTGCGAGTGGACCGGGACCTGGTTCCGGCTGATCGACACCGGCGGGGTGGACGAGGCCGACGGCGGGCCGTTCGGCTCGAAGATCGCCGAGCAGGCGCTTGCTGCGATCGACGAGTCCGATCTCGTGCTGTTCGTTGTCGATGCGCGCGCGGGCATCACGCCCGGAGACGAGGAGCTCGCGGTGATCCTCCGCGCAGCCAAGCGGCCGGTGGTGGTGCTCGCAAACAAGATCGACGACCCGAGTCGCGACAGCGAGTCGGCGGTGTTTCACCGCCTTGGGCTCGGCGACCCCTGGCCTCTGTCGGGGCTCCACGGCCACGGCACCGGCGACCTGCTCGACGAGATCGTCTCGCGCTTGCCCGGCACGAGCGAGGTCGCGATCGGAACCGAGGCGATCCGGGTGGCGATCCTGGGGCGTCCGAATGTCGGCAAGTCGTCGCTCCTGAACCGGATCGTCGGCCGCGAGCGTGTGATCGTCTCGGAGGTGCCGGGTACGACGCGCGACGCGATCGACACCGTGTTGCAGCGCGGCGAGACGACGTTCGTGCTCGTCGACACGGCGGGCCTGCGGCGACGGCGCAAGCAGCGGCAGGGGATCGAGTACTACTCCGAGCTGCGCGCATTACAAGCGGCCGACCGAGCCGATGTCGCGCTCGTCTTGTTCGACGCCTCGGAGGGGATCGTCGAGCAGGATCTGGCTGTCGCCGACGTGGCCCGCAAGGCGGGTTGCTCGACGCTCGCGGTGCTCTCGAAGTGGGATGTGACGGAGCTCGAGATCGTCGAGGCGCAGGGGCACCTGACGCGCCGGTTGCGGCAGCGGCCACCGGTGATCGCCGTTTCGGCGAAGACGGGACGGGGTGTCGATCGCCTACTCGACAAGGTCGAGGAACTGTTTGCGAAGCACAACGGCCGGATCACGACCGGCGAGCTGAACCGGGCCCTCGGTGAGCTGAAGGAGGCGCGGCCGGGGCCGCAGGGAGAGCGGGGGAGACGGTTGAAGCTGATGTACGGGACGCAGGTGAGCACGCGCCCGCC
>JANOUB010000539.1:0-1640 GCA_031416615.1 Thermoleophilia bacterium | reverse complement strand
TGTCGAGTACCCCCAGTAGTTCGCGAGGCCCCGCGCCTGGAGGAAGTGCTCGTCGGCGATGTGGTGGATGGGCAGCAGTTCGACCGCTGTGACGCCGAGGTCGACCAGGTGGGAGATCGCCGCGTCGGAGGCGAGCCCGGCGTAGGTGCCGCGGAGATCCTCGCGGACGCCAGGCATCAAATTGGTGAAGCCCTTCACGTGGAGCTCGTAGATGACCGTCTCGGCCCACGGGCGACGCAGCAGGTGATCGCCCTCCCAGTCGAACGACTCGTCGATCACGACCGACTTCGGGATCGCGGCGGCATCGTCGCTTTCGTCCATCACCAGATCGTCGCCATCTGCGTACGCGAGCGTGCGCCCGCGATCCCACTCGACCGGCCCCTCGATCGCTTTCGCGTACGGATCGATCAGCAGCTTGTGCGGGTTGAATCGGTGCCCCCGCTCGGGCTCCCAGGGCCCGTAGACCCTGTAGCCGTAGCACTGACCGGGGCCGACCTCAGGGAGGTAGCCGTGCCAGCTATGTGCCGTGTGACGGGGGAGCTCGTACCGGGTCTCGACCCCTGAGGCATCGAAGAGGCACAGCTCGACACGCTGGGCGTTCTCCGACGTCAACGAGAAGTTCGTGCCACTGCCGTCCCAGCTCGCGCCGAGCGGAAACGGCTCTCCGGGCCAGGCACGCATCGCCTGACCCTAGCCGAGCCCCAGCGAGGCGACGCCAGGCCGGGCGCATGGGCGCCCGACGCCAGGCTTCAGCCTGGCGTCAAGCGGAGTGCGCCCAACGCTGCGTCATGCGCTACCCGGCCGCCTCTGCGGCCCGCAGTCCCCGCAGTGCCCACACCGCGAAGACGACGGCAAGCGCAAGCGCGAGACCGAACCCCAACGCGAGGTGGGCCGGGTCACCCGCGAGAAGACCGCGGCCGGCCTCGAGCGCATACGTGATCGGATTGAACCTCGCCACCGTATGCAACGTGCCCCCGAGTAACGACAGCGGCACGTAGACCGGAGCGAGGAAGAGGAGGAGAAACACCGGCATCTGCATCAGGGGCCCCGCCTGCATCGTGCGCAGCCGCATCGCAATCCCGGCCGACCACAGGAAGCCGCAGACGTTGATGATCAGCGCGAGCGTGTAGAGCCCGATCACGTCGACGAGACTGCCGCCAACCTGCATCCCGGCGACAAGGGCGATCACGGTCAGAAGCGTCGCGGTGATACCCCAGCGCAGCACCGCGGCAAGGGCGTACCCGAGCACGATGCCCGTCCGGTTCGGCGAGGCGAGCATCAGCCGGCGAGCGAAGCCGCCCTCGAAGTCCCGAGCGACCCCGAAGCCCGTGAAGACACCGCCGAATGCCGCCGACTGGAGCAGGACGAACACGAACTGGAACGCCGTGTAGCCACTCGGATAGTCGAAGCCCGGCACGTTCTGCACCTGCGACAGCCCACCCGCGAAGGCGATGAAGAAGAAGAGCGGGAACATCAGCGACGGCAGAAGGAGCGACGGTGTTGTGATCACGTTCTTCAACGTCCGCCACGCGACACCGGAGGCAACGGGCCAGAGTCTCATGTTCGTTCCATCCTCTGCCCGAGGGCCCAACTCGCCGCCACGAGCGAGACGACGGCCACCACTGTCGCAAAGCCGAAGC
>JANOUB010000538.1:0-2074 GCA_031416615.1 Thermoleophilia bacterium | reverse complement strand
GCCGTCAAGCGCTCCGTCCTCCAGTGGAACTTCATCGACGCCGCGGCCGAAAGGATCGACGACGCCGCCCTGCGGGAAGCGCAGTCCCGCAAGGACGCTGTCCGCGCGTACGAGCTCGTGTACGCGGCGCTTGGCGCGTAGTCCCGAAGGTGAGCAGCGAGGATGCGCTTGCCGAGCTGACCGCCGAGCTCGTCGCGATCGACTCGGTGAACCCCGACCTCGTTCCCGGTGGCGCGGGGGAAGCGAAGGTCGCGGAAATAGTTGCAGCATGGCTCGAGACGGCGGGTCTCGAGGTCGAGTTGACCGAGCCGGCGCCGGGCAGGCCCAATGTCGTCGGCCGTGCGCGCGGGAGTGGCGGTGGCCGGACGCTTCTGCTCAACGCCCACATGGACACGGTCGGTATCGCCGGCGTTGAGCGGCCGTTCGAGCCCGTTGTTCGTGACGGACGTCTCCACGGACGCGGCGCCGGGGACATGAAGGGCCCGCTGGCCGCGATCATGCTCGTGGGCGCAGAGGTTGTGGGCATCGGACTGAGGGGCGACGTCGTCGTCACGGCCGTCTCGGATGAGGAAGTCGGCAGTATCGGTACGGAGGCGCTCGTCGCTTCGGTGACCGCCGACGCTGCGATCGTCGCCGAGCCGACCGATGAGCGCGTTGCCGTGGCGCACAAGGGGTTCGTCGGCTTCGAGGTGGAGGCGCACGGCCGCGCGGCTCATGGCTCGCGACCCGATCTCGGCGTCGACGCAATCGCTGCCATGGGGCCGGTACTGACCCGGATTACGGAGCTCGATGACCGTCTGCGCAATGGGAGGAGCCATCCGCTGCTCGGCACAGGATCGGTGCACGCCTCGCTGATCGAGGGCGGGCAGGAATACTCGAGCTATCCTGCCCGCTGTCTCCTGACGGGCGAACGGCGCACGATTCCCGGCGAGTCGATCGAGCACATTCGGGCCGAGCTCGAGGAGTTGATCGCGAGCGTTGACGCGGACGTCTCCGTGCTGTTCTGGCGCCATCCGTTCGAAGTGTCTGCCAGTGAGGATGTCGTGGTGGCGCTCATGGCCGCAACCGGTGCGGTGGAGGTCGGTGGCGTGGCGTATTGGGCCGATTCGGCGCTCCTTGCCGACGCCGGGATTCCGACCGTCGTCTTCGGGCCCGTGACCGGCGACATACACGGCGAGGACGAATGGGTCGATCTCGCCTCGCTCGAGCGCTGCCGGGCGGCGTACGCCGAGGTGGCCCGAAGGATCTGCGCGTGACTCGCTTAGCCTGGATCCACCGTTTTGCGCGGGGCGTTGCATCTCCGTACCGAAGGCGCGCCAGGGGCGCTCCCCCTCCGGCTGGGAGGCATTTCTTCGTTGCCACGCGGTCCCATCCGGACGGTGCACTCCGCGCGGGGAAGGGATCATGAAGGCTGCCGGCCTGCCTGACCCCTTCCCCGCGCGTCCTGACGGCCCGGACGAGCGCCCCGCGATCACGCAAAACGGTAGATCCCGGCTTCCCACCGTCACGGTCGGCCTCGACATCGGCACGACCGGGGTCAAGGCCGTTGCCGTTGGGCTCGACGGCGAGATCGTCGGCCGGGCCGAGCGCGGCTACGCGCTCTCGACGCCGAGGCCTGGCTGGTCGGAGCAGGATCCCGATGACTGGTGGACGGCGACCCGGGCCGCGCTCGCCGACCTCGGCCCACTCGAGATTGCAGGTATCGGCCTCTCCGGCCAGATGCACGGACTTGTCGCCCTCGACTCGGCCGATCGCGTCATCCGGCCCGCGATTCTCTGGAACGATCAGAGAACAGCCACCGAGTGCACCGAGATCGAGGAACGCATCGGGCTCGACCGGCTGATCGCGCTTACCGGCAATCGTGCGCTCACCGGATTCACGGCGCCGAAGCTCCTGTGGCTGCGCCGGCACGAGCCCGAGGCCTTCGGTCGGATCACACGCATCATGCTGCCGAAGGACTACGTGCGCCTGCGGCTGACGGGCGAATGGGCGACTGACGTCGCGGACGCGTCCGGCACACTGCTGCTCGACGTCGCCCGGCGCAGCTGGTCGGCCGAGGTACTGGACGCGCTCG
>JANOUB010000537.1:0-2535 GCA_031416615.1 Thermoleophilia bacterium | reverse complement strand
GTTGCGCCGCTCGGGCCACCATTGGCTCGGCTGCGAGGTCCCCGAGGCGTGAGGCGAGGAGAACCCGCGTTGGAAGAGCCTATCGCGGATTCTCCTCGCCTCACGCATCGCATGCTTGTTGCCACGCTTCGCGTGGATCCTGAAGAGGCCCGCCCGCGGGCCTGAAACCCAGAGACAGGCTGAGCCTGTCACCATGCTTTCCCTCTACGAGGGAGGGCTCACAGGGAACCGTAGGTTCCCGGCTTCAGGATCAGGCGAAGCCTGCAGTAAATATGGGCGTAGGAGAATGCGCGATATGCTTTTCCATCGCGCATTCTCCTACGCGGTTCCCGACTTCAGGATCAGGCGAAGCCTGCAGTAAATATGGGCGTAGGAGAATGCGCGATACGCTCTTCCATCGCGGATTCTCCTCGCCTCACGCATCGTGGACGTCGCAGCCGAGCCATTGGTGGCCGAAGCGGCGCATCTCGGCGATCAGCGGGAGGAGGGAGGCGCCCTTCTCGGTCAGTTCGTACTCGACGCGTGGCGGCGACTCGGCGAAGCTGCGGCGGGTCACGATCTCCTCGGCTTCCAGCCAGCGAAGCCGCTCGGCCAGTGTGCGCGGGCTGATCCCGGCGCACGAATGCTCGATCTGGGTGAACCGGCGTGCGCCCTCCGAAAGCTCATGCACGAGCATCACCGTCCACTTGGCACCGATGATCTCCGCGGTGGCCGCCACCGAGCATGTCTCGGACTTGTGTACCTGGAGCATCGTGCGCGTCGCCACAACCTCAATCATACCGGCACTACCGGTCAATTCCAGGGTGGCGGCTGGAAGACCCACCGTCCGCCGACCATCGTTGCCACGATCTCGACCGACTCGAGCTCGTCGGACGGGCAGGCGAACGGGTCGCGGGAGAGCACGACGAGGTCGGCAAGAAAGCCAGGCAGGAGCCGGCCGCGGCGGCGCTCGTCGCCCGCAAGCCAGGCCGGCGTCACGGTCGAGGCTCTGATCGCCTGCTCGACCGTGAGCGCTTCGCCGGTGCGCCAGCCGGGCCGCTCGTCGATCGTCCGGAGCACCCCGGCGCGGATCCCGGCCAGCGGATCGAGTTCCTCGACCGGCGCATCGGACCCGTTGACGACGACCGCGCCGGAGTCCCAGAGACTCCGGAACGCGTAGCTGCCCTGGAGGCGGTCTCCCCAGAAGCGCTCGGCCAGATCCCGATCCGACGCCGCATGCGAGAGCTGGATCGAGCAGGCGACCCCGATCTCGGCAAACCGCGGGATGTCGGCCGGGTCGAGGCACTGGGCGTGCTCGATCCGGTGGCGGAGCCCGAGCGGCTCCCAGACATCCCGCGTCGCCGCGAACGCGTCGAGAGCATTGCGGTTGGCCCGATCGCCGATCGCATGCACGGCCACGGGCCAGCCGGCCTGCGCCGCCCGCCGGATGATGTCCTCCAACTCCTCGCGGCTCGTGATCTCCACACCGGAGCCGTCGAGCATCAGCGCAGTCTGCGATCCGAGTGTCCCGTCCATGAACGTCTTCACGTAGCCGAGGCGCAGGAAGTCATCACCGATCCGCGAGCGCAACGGCAGCGCCGCCACCTCCGGAAGCCGATCGGCCGGCAGCGACTGCCAGACCCGTAGCGACAACCCTTCATGCTCGTGAATCCGGCCGAAGATGGAGGCCGCGCCGAGCCAGCCGTCCTTATCGTGGATCGCCGCGACACCACGCGCGTTCGCAACGCGGATGCCCTCGCGCGTCGCCTCGACCCACTCGTCTTCGGTGACGATGACGAAGCGCTCACGGAAGCGCCAGGCCGACTCCTCGCGCAGGATTCCGGTGGGTGAACCGTTCGCGTAGCGCTCCACGACCCCGCCGGGGACATCAAGGTCGCCCCCGGCAACGGTAAGGCCCGCGGTGTTGAGCCAGAGCGAGTGATAGTCCTTCGACCACAATGCGGTGGGCGTCGTCCCCGTCACGGCGTCGAGCGCCGCCGAGGTCGGCCGGTCGGGCCAGGCCGCGTCGCGCCAGCCGGTACCGCGGATCCAGGTACTGCCACTCCGGGGATGGTCGGCAACGAGCGCGAGAGCCGACGCGACCGACGTTGCGCTCTCGAGGTGAACGTCGTGGCGCGCAAGCGCCCAGGTGGGGAAGTGCACGTGGGCGTCGGTGAACGCGGGCATCACACAGCGGCCCGCGAGGTTGACGCGCTCCGGCGTGGGGAGGGCCCATTCGTGTGTGCCTACCCCTCCGGCGATGAGTGGCCCGGCGATCGCGAGCGCTCCAGCGGTCGGCAGCGAGGGATCGAGGGTGCGGATGACACCGTTGTCGAGGATCACGACAGCAGCCTACTCCGGGTCATGGTTTCGGCAACCGCTCGACGGGGCTCATCCCTCGATGAGTGATTCCAGCCGGGGTGGCGTCGTCCGCGGATAGCGCTCCCGCACCTCGTCGACGAACGTCGCGAGGTGATCTGCGACGGCCGCATCGTGAATCTCGAGCACGTTCTCGGCGTTGCGCTCGCCGGAGCGCGAGTAGTTGAACGAGCCGAC
>JANOUB010000536.1:0-5195 GCA_031416615.1 Thermoleophilia bacterium | reverse complement strand
GCGGCAGTCGCGAGCAACGGGTCACGCCCGAGGTCGGCCCGGACGTCCTGCGGCGAGCGGTACGCCGCCTCGACATCCGCGCCTGCATGACCCAGGTAGCGGACGGTGCGGAGATGGAGCACCGCCGGACGCCGCGTGTCGCGCACCCACGCGGCGAGCTCCCGCGCCGCTTCCAGAAGGCATGCCGGATCGTCGCCCTCCGCGCTTGCGTACCGGAGGCCGGGGCGGCTCCCGAGCGCCTCGGCCACCCAGCCGGAGGGAGACGGAACGCTGATCCCAAGCCCGTTGTCCTCACACACAAAGAGCAGAGGGACAGGCAACCGCTGGTGAGCTGCGTGCGCCGTGGTGTTCAGCGCGGCCTGCGCGGTCGCGTGATTCAGCGAAGCGTCTCCAAAGCTGCACACGGCGACGGCGTCGAGCGGCCAGGCGCACTCCACCCCGAGTTTCCGAGCCCTGTCGATCGCGATAGCCACTCCGACCGCCCGCGGAAGGTGCGAGGCGATGGTCGACGTTTGTGGGATCACGGCCAGATCGTGGTGGCCGAACACCTTGTGCCGGCCGCCGGCGATCGGCTCGTCGGTCGCGGCGGTGACACCGAACATCACGTCGGGCACGCCGTCGCGGCCGATCTGACCGGCGCGGGCGAGGTAGAACGCGCCGGATCGGTAGTGGAGCAGGGCCGGGTCGGAAGGGCGCAGGGCGAGCGCGACCGCAGCGTTGCTCTCGTGTCCCGCCGAGCCGATCGTGTAGAAGCTGCGGCCTTCGTTCTGCAGCCAGCGCGCTGCGAAATCGCAGTGGCGGCTCGCGACCTGGGCGCGCCAGAGCGCCTCAGCGTCCGTGGCAGGTAGCGCCGGAACGGTCGGCGGCTCGAGCGCCGCGATCGCCGTGAGGAGATGCTGCTCGAGAGGATCGAGGTCGTCGGCCATCATCGTCCGCGCGAGCCTCGCGTCAGCCGAAGAAGGCGAACGGGCGCACGACGTGCGAGTCGATCGCTGCCTCCCAGACGACCGCGCCTCCCGGTTCGACCTCGCCGTGCAGCCGGGCAGCGAGCGCATCGGCGTCCTCGCGGGACGCGGCACCGACGATCAGGTGCTGCCAGCGACGGATCGGGCGGTAGCCCTCTCCCTCGAGTTGCTCTGCGAGTCCGATCGCCTCGTGACGCGAGCGGCAGGTCACGCGCACCTCCCAGGGCGCGTAGCCCTGTTCCGTGGCCTCTTCTTCCCACGTCTCGCCGGACGGCTCGTTGTCCCATCGATCCTCGTCCGCCAGCCAGTGCTCGACGCCGCTCGTGCTCGCGACGATCGCGTGGTGCTCTAGCTCCGCGAGGATCACTGCGTGCGCCCGCTCGGCCTGCGTCGGAGAATCCGCGTAGACGAACAGATTTGCGTCGTCCCCCGAGACCGTCAGCTGGTCGCCGTGCAGAGCCTGCGCCTGATCGGCGCCCTGCGGGCTGAGCCCGTCCTCCAGGAGGTGCGAGAACCGCTCACGCGACGCCTCGTCGGCGAGTTCGACCCTCACTCTCCAGTCGTCGGCCACCCTCGGAGCATAGACTGTCCCACGTGCCAGCCACCGTGATCGTCGGTGCGCAGTGGGGCGACGAGGGTAAGGGCAAGATCGTCGACCTGCTCGCCCAGGACTCCGACCTCGTCTGCCGCTACCAGGGTGGGCCCAACGCAGGGCACACGATCGTCGTCGACGGCGAGACCTACAAGATCCGTCAGATCCCGTCGGGCATCGTCGCCGGCAAGGCCTCCGCGATCGGCGCCGGCTGCGTCGTCGACCCCCGCGTCGTGATCGAGGAGCTCGACGACCTCGAGGGCCGAGGTCACGTCACCGCGGGTCTCGTCTTCCTCTCCGGCAACGCCCACCTGATCATGCCGTGGCACGTCGCCCTCGACGGTGCGCGCGAGCGGAAGCTCGGCAACCTCCAGATCGGAACGACCCGCCGGGGTATCGGCCCCGCGTACGCCGACAAGGCGACGCGGATCGGGATCCGGGTCCAGGATCTGCTCGACCCGAAGATCCTGCACCAGAAGATCGAGCTCGCGATCACGGAGAAGAACGTCTGGCTCGAGCGCGTCTACGAGATCGAGCCCTTCGACCTGGAAGAGGTAGCGCACACCTACGAGGGCTACGCTCAACGGCTGCGCCCGTATGTCGCCGACACGTCGCTGCTCGTCGACCGCGCACTCCGGAATGGCGACAACGTGCTGTTCGAGGGCGCGCAGGGGACGCTACTCGACCTCGACCACGGCACCTACCCGTTCGTCACCTCGTCGAGCCCGATCGCGGCCGGCGCTGCTGTCAGCTTCGGCATCGGCCCGAACCGGATCGACGAGATCCTCGGCGTCTCGAAGGCCTACGTGACCCGGGTGGGCGAGGGGCCGTTCCCGTCCGAGATCGAGGGCGAGGCGCAGGAGCGGGTACGGGAGCTCGGCGGTGAGTTCGGGACCGTGACGGGCCGTGAGCGCCGCTGCGGCTGGCTCGACCTGCCGGCGCTTCGCTTCGCCGTGCGCGTCAACGGCATCACCTCACTCGCGCTGACAAAGCTCGATGTACTGTCGAGTTTCGCCGAGATTCCCATCTGCGTGCGGTACGCGCTGCCGGACGGCACCGAGACCGACGACTTCCCGGCCCACCAGTCGGACTTCCACCACTGCCGGCCCGTGTGGGAGACGCTGCCCGGCTGGGAGAAGGACCTCGCCGCAAAAGGCGCGCCGGGTACCGAGTTGCCCGACGCGGCGGCCGCGTACGTTCGCTTCGTCGAGGAGGCCCTCGGCGTGCCTGTCTCAATCGTCGGCACCGGGCAGGGCCGCGAGGCCGTGCTGACGCTGCGCTAGCCGTCGCAATGACTGTTCCCCGCCTGCCGTGACCGCTTCCCGCTTGCGCGGTGTCCCCGGCATCGGCGTCGACCGCATGGGCGACGCCGCGGACAGCGCCGCTGATCCCGAGCTCCTCCGTCTCGAGAACCTCGACACCGATCTCAGGCCGCACCCGGCTGCGCTTGCGGCCACCCATGCTGCGATCGACAACGACGATGCCAACAGCTACCTCCCGTTCCCGGGGCACGAGCGCCTCCGCCGCGCGGTTGCAACACACGTCGGCCGTGGCTCGCGCGAAATCGACTGGCGTCGAACGCTGATCACCGCTGGCGGGCTCAACGGGATTCTCAACGTCCTGCTCGCGACCCTCGAGCCCGGCGACGAGGTGGTGCTGACCGACCCGGTGTACGCCGGGCTGCTCAACAGGGTGCGGGTCGCCGGAGGTGTGCCGCGCTTCGCTCGGCTCGAGCCCTCCGCGGCCGGGTGGAGTCTCGACCTCGACACCCTACGGGCTGCTGTGGGCGATCGGACGCGGGTGATTCTGGTGATGAGCCCGTCGATGCCCTCCGGTTGCGTACTTGACCGGGCCGCCTGGGAGGCGACCGCGGAGCTCTGCCGCGAACGCGACCTACTGCTCGTTGTCGACACCGCGATGGAGCGCATCGTCTTCGACGGACGTGACGTCTTCGATCCGTTCTCGCTCGATGGCATGGCCGAAAGGACGATCGTCGTCGGGTCGGCATCGAAGGAGCTCCGCATGATCGGCTGGCGCGTGGGGTGGGTCGTCGCGCCGCCTGCCATCGTCGACGACATCGGTCTCGTCGGGATCTCGAACGTCGTCTGCCAGGTCGGTCTCGCACAGGCCGCCGTCGCCGCCGCTCTCGAGGCCGGCGGCGCAGACGTGGGCGCGGCGACGGCGGAGTGGCAGCGCCGGCGCGACGTCGTGCTCGAGGAGCTCGACGGCCTATCCGTGATTCCCCCGCACGGCGGCTGGTCGCTCCTACTCGATGTTCGCGCACTCGGCCACAGCGCCGACGAGGCGTCCGAGCGGTTGTTTCGGCTGGGCAAGGTCGCCGCGACACCGATGACGAACTGGGGCTCGGAGCGGGCGGCGGACTACATCAGACTCGTCTTCGCGAACGAGTCCTGTGAGCGGCTCCGTGGCGTCGGCGACCGGGTGCGGACGGCGCTCCTCTGACCCCGCATCAAGTCTGACGCCGAGTAGTAGAGCCCGGCGTCGAGTGCCAATCATGGAAGTAGACTCGCGTGGTGCGCGTCCTCCTCGTCGGATCCGGTGGCCGTGAGCACGCTCTGGCCTGGAAACTCGTCCAGTCGCCGCTTCTGACGGAGCTCCACGCGGCTCCCGGTAATCCCGGCATTGCGGCTCTCGGGCAGTGCCATCCGGTCCGGGCTGACGATCTCGAGGCCGTGCTCGATCTTGCCCGGGCGCTTCAGATCGACCTCGTCGTCGTCGGACCCGAGGTGCCGCTCGTAGCCGGCCTCGCCGACCTGCTGCGCTCGGTCGGCATCCCGGTGTTCGGCCCGTCGCGTGCTGCCGCGGCGATCGAAGGATCGAAGACGTTTGCCAAGGCCGTCATGGCGGTCGCCGGTGTGCCGACAGCGGCGACGCTCTCCGAGCCGGTCGCACCCTGTGTCCTCAAGGCCGATGGGTTGGCTGCCGGCAAGGGCGTCGTCGTGTGCACGACCGAGGACGAGGTGTCCGCGGGACTCGCCGAGCTCGACGGGCTTTCTGACCCGCTCGTGATCGAGGAGCTGCTGGAAGGCCCCGAGGTCTCGGTGTTCGCGCTCTGCGACGGCGTCTCGGCCCTTGCGCTCCCGGTCGCGCAGGACTACAAGCGCGCCGAAGATGGTGACCGTGGCCCGAATACCGGCGGGATGGGATCGTTCGCTCCGGTGCCCGGTCTCGGAGCGGACGAGATCGAGGAACTCGTCGATCTCGCCTGCCGCCCGGTGCTGGCCGAGCTCGCGGCACGGGGCCATCCGTTCATCGGGACACTCTTCGCCGGGCTGATGCTGACGCCTGAGGGGCCCCGTGTGCTCGAGTACAACTGCCGCTTCGGAGATCCGGAGACCCAGTCGTTGCTGCCGCTTCTCGATGGTGACCTGCTTGCCGCGCTCGCTGCCGCTGCGGCCGGCGATCTCAGCGGAGTTCGACTCGGTCGGAGCGGCCAGGCAGCCGTCACTGTCGTGCTCACAGCAGGCGATTATCCGGCTAGCGGTGACCGGGGCTCGGTGATCACGGGGATCGCCGCCGCTGAGGCTACCGGCGCTCTTGTCTTCCATGCGGGCACAGCACTCCGCGACGGCGCCGTGGTGACGAACGGAGGACGCATCCTGAACGTCACCGGAGTC
>JANOUB010000535.1:0-1674 GCA_031416615.1 Thermoleophilia bacterium | reverse complement strand
TCAAGGTCTGCGGCCTGACCCGCGAGGAGGATGTTGCGGCGGCCTCCGAGGCCGGCGCCGATCTCGCGGGCTTCATCCTCGTCCCCGAGAGCCCACGCGCAGCAGCAACCGTTCTGCCGGTGCCCGACGGGATGCTGTCGGTCGCCGTCTGGGTCGGTGAGGCAGGCGAGACCGATGCCGACCTCGATCAGGTGCATACGGTGGAGGACGGCAAGGTGCGAGGCCGCGAGGCGGCGCTGCTTCGCGACGGCACCAAGGTCGCGCGCGTGCTCGATCTTCCGTGGGAAGGGACTGACCCCGACCACTGGCGCACGGCGGCTGCGGCCGAAGGCCGGATCGTGCTCGCGGGCCGGCTCGGGCCGGACAACGTGCGCGAGGCAATCGCGGCCGTCCGCCCCTGGGCGGTCGACGCAGCTTCGTCGCTCGAGGCCGCCCCCGGGATCAAGGATCATGACAAGGTGAGGCGATACGTGGAGGCAGCCCGCTCATGACGACGACCGAGACCTACGGCCCCTACGGTGGCCGGTACGTACCCGAGACACTGATTCCGGCGCTCGACGAGCTGACGGCGGCGTGGGCCGGCGCACTCGCCGATCCCGCCTATCTGAGCGAGGTGGAGCACCTCGGCCGCACCTACACCGGGCGGCCGTCGCCGATCACGCTCGCCCCACGCTTCGCGCCCGGCAAGCGGCTATACCTGAAGCGCGAGGACCTCAACCACACCGGCGCACACAAGATCAACAACGCGCTCGGGCAAGTAGTGCTTGCGCAGCGGCTCGGCAAGACCCGGATCATCGCCGAGACCGGCGCCGGACAACACGGGGTCGCGACCGCCACCGCGTGCGCCCGGTTCGGCCTCGAATGCGTCGTCTTCATGGGTTCCGAGGACATGAGGCGACAGGCGCCGAACGTCGAGCGGATGCACCTGCTGGGAGCGACGGTCGTTCCCGTCGAGTTCGGCACGAGAACGTTGAAAGAGGCGACGAGCGAGGCAATTCGTGACTGGATCACGAACGTCGAGACGACCCATTACGTGATCGGCTCGTGCGTCGGGCCGGCTCCGTACCCCGAGATCGTCCGCGAGCTGCAGGCCGTGATCGGGCGCGAGGCACGCGAGCAACTGCTCGAGGCCGAAGGTGCGCTGCCGGAAGTGGTCGTCGCGTGCGTCGGCGGAGGCTCGAACGCAATCGGGATGTTCGCCGGGTTCATCGACGACCCCGAAGTACGGCTGATCGGCGTCGAGGCCGCGGGCGCCGCGTCGCTCGGAGGTGGGCGGACGGGCGTACTGCACGGCTCGCGCTCGTCGATCCTTGCCGATGCCGACGGCCAGATCGCCGACGCACACTCGATCTCGGCCGGGCTCGATTATCCCGGCGTCGGCCCCGAGCATGCCTACCTCCGGGACACGGGCCGAGCCGAGTACCTGCCCTGCACCGACGCCCAGGCACTCGACGCCTTCCAGAGGCTCTCGCGCACGGAGGGGATCATCCCGGCGCTCGAGTCCTCGCACGCGCTCGCCGTCGTCGACGCGCTCGAGGCCGAGTACATCGCGGTCTGTCTGTCGGGGCGCGGCGACAAGGATCTCGCCGAGGTGCTGGCGGCGTTGGGACGAGCATCGTGAGCTACGAACGCAACCCGGGAGACAGGCTGAAGCCTGTCACCGGCCGCCCGGCA
>JANOUB010000534.1:0-3724 GCA_031416615.1 Thermoleophilia bacterium | reverse complement strand
TCGTCGGGCCAGCCGTCGCGCGCGATCGCCTTGGCCGCGCGGTGCATGGCGAGCGCACGCCGGTTGTAGCCGAGCCCCTGCCAGGCGCGAATCACCTCCGCTGTCGAGGCCGTGGCGAGCGACTCCGCAGTTGGCCAGCGCTCGAGCCAGTCGAGGTACCGGGGGACGACGCGGTCGACCTGCGTCTGTTGCAGCATGACTTCGGAAACGAGGACGCTGTACGGGTCGCGGGTTCTGCGCCAGGGGAGATCGCGGCCAAAACGGCTGTACCAGGCCAAAAGTTGCTCTTGCACGCCCCTAGCGTAGGCGAGCGGCAGGCACTGATCCTGGATCCACCGTTTTGCGTGGGCGTTGATCTCCATACCGAAGGCCCACAAGGACGCTCCCCGCCTGCACGACCCCCGCCCCGCGCGCCCTGACGACCCGGACGGGCGCCCCGCGATCACGCCAGATGAATGATCCGGGCTAGCGCTGAGATCCGGAGGAGGCCCGTTGTGACGTGTCGTTCTCCGGATCCGGCGCGCCCATCCCGGCCCGCCCGTCCGGGCCGCGACTACGGCGCCGAGCACGGCTGACCGGAAGATCGGCGCTGCGCCAGGCTGCGAACCCACCGATGATGTCTCCGGCTCGCGTGAAGCCAAGCTCTGTGAGGACGAGTGCGGCAAGGACGGAGGAGTAGCCGTGGTCGCAGAGCAGGATGATCTGTCGGTCGAGAGCGCCGACATGGGGGTTGCGGAAGCTGCTGTCCGGGGCTGTTCGCCATTCGAGCACGGTGCGAGGAAGGTGGAGTGAGCCGGGCACGATGCCGTCCAGCCTGCGGTCGCTCTCGGAACGGATGTCGATCAGCAGCGCGTCGACCCGTGTCGCGGCGTACGCCTCTGCCGGGGAGAAACGCACGATCCGCGTTGTGGCGTCAGCCAACAGGTCATCGAGCGTACGCTGCTTGACAATGTCAACCACCTCTCGATTATCTGGCATTTGCCGCGATCTGTCTAGACGTCACGCGGTGTCCACGGTCGACGGTGCATGCCAACGGGTCGCCCCCACCCAGAGTCCGCTCGCAGTCGTGAGTGCGGCGACCACCGCGATTGCGCCGCCGCTACCCGCGAGGTCTGCGACGACGCCGACGGTCAGTCCTCCGGCCACGAACCCCATGTCGCGCCAGAAGCGGTAGATGCCAACGGCCTGGGCACGGTCTCGGGGTTCGACCGCGTCGGAGACGGCGGCGATCAGCGTCGGGTAGACCATCGCGGTGCCGGCGCCGAGCAGGATCGCCGCGAGGAGTGCGGGCGGGAAGGCGCCGCCACCAGCGACGAGAAGGCCGAGCGCCACGCCCTGGACGAGCATCCCGAGCGCGATCAGCGGCTTGCGGCCGACGTGGTCTGAGAGCCAACCGGTGCCGAGCTGCCCGAGCCCCCAGACGGCGGGGTAGACGGCTGCGACGGCGCCGATCTGCGAGGCGCTGGCTCCGTCGGCTGCGAGGTAGAGCGGTGCGAGGCCCCAGGCGAGGGCGTCGTTGAGGTTGTTGACGAGCCCCGCCTGGGAGCAGGCGCGCAGCACAGGATCGCGGTACGTGACGAGCGGGAACGCCTCGCGCAAAGAGATCTTGTGGGTGCGGCCGCCGTGGTCGCGCTGCTCCACGGTGACGTGCGCGTGTGTGTCACGGACGAACACGGCTGACGCGAAGAGGCCGACGCTCGCGATGACAGCGCCGCCGACCCACACGAGGGTGCGTGGCGCGACGGAGGCGGCAAGCAGCCCTGTGAGGAAGGCGGCGGTGGCGACGCCAAGGTACCCGGCGGATTCGTTGAAGCCGAGCGCGAGGCCGCGGCGCTTGGGGCCGACGAGGTCGATCTTCATCACGACGGTCATTGACCATGCAAGTCCCTGGCAGGCGCCGAGAAACAGGTTCGCGACGACGACGAGCCACCAGCCCGGCGCGATGCCGATCAGGAGGGGAACGGGCAGGGCCAGCAGCCAGCCGAGCACGAGCAGCCGCTTGCGCCCGGCGCGGTCAGCGAGCGTGCCCGCGGCGAGGTTCATCAGCGCCTTCGCGAGTCCGAACGCGACGATGAAGGTGAGGATCGCGGTCTTCGAGGTGAGGCCGAAGTCCTGCTCGCCGATTAGCGGCAGGACGGTGCGTTCGAGCCCGACCATCGCGCCGACGAGCGCGTTGATCCCGACGAGCAGAGCAAACTGCCCGGCGTTTGCCCGCAGGCCGAGCTGGACGTCGCTCACGCGGGCCGGTGTGTGCGTCCGGTGCGGTTCGCCGCGACGATCTCCGTCTGGTCTGCCGGCCGTGGCGGCACGTCAACCAGCAGCGCTTGCACGAACGCGTCCTCGCTCTCGTGCTGGAGCGCCTGGTTGTGGTGGCGCTCGAACCCGATCGAGGAGAACGGATGGCTCGACAGCCCACGGCCGCAGACGGAACCACCGATATGGCTCGGATAGACGATCACCCCGTCATCGAGCTGGAGCAGCTTCCGCACGGACGCGTAGAGCTCGCGCGCGAGCGGCTCGGGGTCACCTTTTGCGTGCAGGTCGGGGCGCCCGACGTCACCGACGAGCAGCGAGTCGCCGGTGAAGACGAGCCAGGGCTCGAGCGTGCCGCGGCGCCTGTCGGCAACCGTGAACGCGAGATGCGCCGGCGCGTGGCCCGGTGTCGAGATCGCCGTCACGACCGTGTTGCCGAGCTCCACCACGTCACCGCCCGCGAGCGCGTGATGCTCGAACTCGACACCAGCCCGTTCAGGCAGGTAGGCGGTCGCGCCTGTCCGTTCGACGAGCTCCGGTAGACCGGAGATGTGGTCGGCCTGAACGTGCGTCTCGAACACCGCGACGATCGGCGAGCCGATCGCGGCGGCTGTCTCGAGGTAACGATCGACAAGCTCGACATGAGGGTCGACGACAGCGAGCTGGTGCTGCGAGGTGCAGCCGAACAGGTAGCTCGCGCACGACGTGCTCTCAACGAGGAACGGACGCAGAATCATGCACCCAGGCTACGGCGGTTAAGATATCGGAGCAACCGAAACTCACGATGATCACTATCGCCTCCGACGATCTCTCGAGAACACCACTGTCCGCGCTCTGGGACACGACCCGGATGCGGCTGCTGGTCGAGATCGACCGTCAGGGCTCGCTCTCGGCGGCCGCCGTGGCGATCGGGATCGGCCAGTCGAGTGTGAGTGAGCACCTGCGCCTGCTGGAGCTCGCCGCCGGACAGCGGCTCGTCGAGCGCAACGGCCGCGGCAGTAGGCTCACCGATGCCGGCCGCGTCCTTGCGGGCCGGGCCGCACAGGCACTGGCAGCGCTCGGAGCGGGCGAGGAAGAGCTCGATGCGCTCGCCGGGTTACAAACGGGGACGATCCACCTTGGTGCCTCGACCGCACCCGGCGTCTACCTGCTGCCGGACACGCTCGGCTGCTTCCGTACCGACTATCCGAACGTCCGCGTCCAGGTCGAGATCGCAGCCAGCGGCGAGATCATCGAACGACTGCTCGCCGGCCGCATTCAACTCGCGATCATCGGGGCCGCACGGACCGGAGACCGCGTCGAGCTCGAACCGTTCGTCGACGACGAGATCGTCGGCGTCGCTCAGCCCGGTCTCCTGCCCGTGAGGCACGGCGTCGTCGCCCCCGCTGCCCTCGCCGACGTGATGTTGCTCGCCCGCGAGCAGGGATCGAGCACCCAGGCGCTCGCCGACACGGAGCTCCGAGCCGCCGGA
>JANOUB010000533.1:0-10851 GCA_031416615.1 Thermoleophilia bacterium | reverse complement strand
ATCTGGGGGTTCGTCAGGAACGCCGCCAACTCTGGCGACCCCACGACCGCATCGGCGAACTCACCGAGATCTCGGTGCACCGCTTCGACGCGGTCATGATCCTCCGCGGCCTCGAAGAGAGCACGCGCATACAGACGCTCTGCGACGGCCACGGTGGTTTAGCTTCTCCCTCGCTCGAGCGCCGAGAAGTCGAGACCCTCGATTGCCTCGTCGATCAGCCGGCGCTGGTCGGCCGAGTCGAGCACCTTGCCGACGACACGCTGCGTCGCCTCGAGGGTGAGGTCGGCCACTTCGCCGCGGATCTGGTCGATCGCCCGCACCATCTCGGCGTCGATCTGCTTGCGGGTGTCTTCCAGCCGGCGCTGCCGCTCGACCTCGGCCTCGTCCTTCGCCCGCTGGATCTGCGCGTCCGCGACCTTGCGAGCCTCTGCCAGGATCTGCGCCGACTCTGACCGCGCTTCGGCCAGAATCGCACGGTTCTGCTCCAGCAGGTCGCGCGCCTCATCGCGGGCGTTGTCGGCCTGTTCGACCGCCTCCAGAATCCGGTCGCGCCGCGCCTCGATCGTCTTCTGGATCGGGCCGAAGGCAAACTTCTTGAGCACGAAGAAGGTTATTCCGAACGCGATCAGCGTCCAGATCATGAGGCCGGGAACGACCTTGATCAGGTCGTTGTTCTTCTCGACGGCTGCGAGGACGTTCAGCATCGGTTCAGACGAGGACGAAGGCGAGAAGGCCGCCGATCAGGCCATAGAACACGACTGCTTCGGTGAGGGCGAAACCGAGCCATTGGATCCCCTGGAGCTCGCCCTTGAGTTCGGGCTGACGGGCGACCGCCTGGATCATGGAGCCGAAGATGTTGCCGATACCGACGCCGGCGCCAAGTGCGCCAAGGCCGATGCCGAGCGCGAGAGCGATCGCCTTGCCGGCAGCGGTGACGTCACCGGTGACCGCGCCAACTATGGAAAGAGCTGACATGTGGTGTTGTTCCTCCTTAGTGCTCCGGCTCGATGGCCGAGCCGATGTAGATGGCGGACAGGGCAGCAAAGATATAGGCCTGAATCGAGACGACGATCACGACCTCGAACAGGTAGAAGACGGTCGCGAGAAGAACGGAGAACGGGAAGATCCACGGCGTGACGAGAAAAATCAGGCCGATGAACGTCAGGATCAGCATGTGCCCCGCGAGCATGTTCGCGTAGAGGCGCACGGAGAGGCTGATCAGCCGCATGAACTGACCGAGGATCTCGAGCGGGATGATCAGCGGGTAGAGGGCCTTGGGAACGTCCGGGATCCAGCTCTTGAGGTACTTCATGACGCCGTTGGCGCGGATGCCCTCGATGTGCGTGAACATCCACGTCATGAACGCGAGTGCGAGCGTGACGGAGAGCGTCGAGGTGGCTGCGAAGATCGCGAGCGTCGGCACCTCCACCCCCGCGATCTTCCACTTCTCATCAGAGAGCGGCAGCGGGATGAAGCCGATCATGTTCACCACCCAGATGAACACCATCAGCGACGCGACGTACGGGAACCAGCGACCGATGGCCTTCGTCGGCAATCCTTGCTCGGCGATCTGCACCTGTGCCACCTCGTAGATCGTCTCGCCGAGCGCCTGGCGCTTCGTCGGCTCCGACCCGATCTTGACGCGCATCAGGACGATGCCGATCACGCACGACACGAGAGCCCCGAGCATCAGGTACGCCACGGCCTTGTTGATCGACATGTCGATCGGGCCGAGATGGATCGGCACCCACTCGTGCAGCGTCCACTCCGAAGCCGGGTTGAACTTCTCCTCCTCGACAGGAGCCTCAGACGCCGCCAGAGCCATGGCAGGAAGGACAAGGTAGAGGGTCGTGCCGATCCAGAGCAGGCGCCTCATGCTTTTGCATCCGCACCGAAAAATGTGGCCAACGAGACGGCGAGATCGAGCGTGTACGCGAGAACGTAGAGGACCGCGGCGGCAACGCCGACGCGGGAATCCGCGACGGTGACCGCCACCAGTGGTATGCCCACGATGAATGCTCTGAAGCCCATGCCAATACCCCTCACGCCTGCCGCGGCGAGGTTACCCTCATCCATCGGTAGCCGCGTCAGTAGGTAGCCAAGCGCCTGCGCTGCAACCCACAGCACCGCGGCGAGCGCCCACCCCTGCAGTGGCCAACCGGCGACCGCGAAGACCGGGAGAGCAAGCAGGATCAGACCGCTGCCCGCGAGCATCGGCGCGAGGCGTCCCGGCACGCGGCGCGGCTTCGTGTAGAGATCGGCGATCACGAGTACACCTTGTAGACCACGAGCACGGCGAGTGGGATGCCTAGTACGGCGCCCACGAGCAGACCGAGTCCACCGGAGCCGAGCGCCCAGCCAGCGAGCGCGCCGACCGCCATCGCCGCGCCGAGCGTGCCGAGCAGAAGCCCGGAAGCGGTCGCAAGCGAATGCGGGTCGGTAGGCGTCGAGGCGACCATGTGGAGCGGAGCATATCAGGCCGCTTGTGACAAGCTATTTCCGCTTGTTGAGCCAAAAACAAGGCGGTTCGTCACATGTCCCGAGAGCGCCCGCGAAGCCTGTTGGATCCAGGCTAGGCGCTCCGCCGCGCCGCGCGTTCGCGTTCGGCAACGCGGCGGCGCACGCGTGGGTTTCCGAGCTTGACGATCTCGAGGAGGTAGACGATGTAGACGGAGAACCCGAGTGCGGCAAGCGCGATCGCGACGACCGCGACCGTCTGCCAGGGATGCCACACCCCGCCCTGACGGAACGGGATGAAGCGGGTAGCGAGCGCTGCGGCGCCAAGCGACGCAGTCCAGGCCCACATCATCAGTGCCGCCCGCCGTTGACTGAAGCCGATGTTGATGAACCGGTGATGGAGGTGCGACCGGTCTGCCGCCGAGATCGGCTGGCGGTATTTCAGCCGCTTCAGCACCACGAACGAGGTGTCGATGATCGGTACCGCGAGCACGAGCAGCGGCAGGAACAGCACGACCGTCGACGCCGTCTTCAGCAGCCCCGCGACCGACACGGACGCAAGCGTGAATCCGAGCACGAGCGCGCCGGAGTCGCCCATGAAGATCCGGGCCGGGAAGAAGTTGTGCCGCAGGAAGCCGACGCAGGCACCGGCGACGATCGCCGACAGGACGGCGGCGTCAACCTTGCCGAGCGAGAGCGCGATCACGGCGAAAGTGACGCCCGCGATGGCGCAGACCCCGGACGCGAGCCCGTCCATGCCGTCGAGGAAGTTGACCATGTTCATGACCGCCACGATCCAGAGGATCGTGACCGGTACCCCGATCCAGGGCGGGACGTCGACGGCCCCGAGGAACGGCAGCGTGAAGTGGTCGATCCAGACGCCGAACGCCGTCGGGATCGCGGCCGCAAGCACCTGACCGGCAAGCTTCGGCACCGGCGCAAGACCGCGGAAGTCGTCGATCGCGCCGACGACGCAGGCAACCGCTGCACCGAGAAGAATGCCCCGCATCTCACTCGACAGGTCGAGAAACGCGAGGGCGGGCACCAGGATCCCCATGAAGATCGCGAGCCCACCGAGCCGAGGGATCGGCCGCCGGTTGAGGCGGCGCTCGTCCGGGTCGTCAACGACGCCCAGAAGGCGCGCCATGCCGCCGACGGCGGGGGTCAGGAGAACGACGATCAGGAGGGCGACGGCGGCGCCGTACAGGACCTCCGGGTTGTCCCGAAGCTCGTCCATATCCGCCTACTTCGTGCCGTAGAGCCTGTCGCCTGCGTCCCCGAGGCCCGGAACGATGTACCCCTTCTCGTTCAGCCCGCGGTCGATCGACGCTACGACGATGGCGACATCAGGGTGTTCACGGTGGATGCGCGCGATACCCTCGGGCGTCGCGACCAGGGCGATCAGCCGAATCGAGGTGGCGCCCGCGCCCTTCACCGTCCCGACGGCGGCGGCCGTCGAGTTGCCGGTCGCGAGCATCGGGTCGAGCAGGAGCACGTCGCGGTCGGCGATGTCGTTCGGCAACTTCACGTAGTACTCGATCGGCTGAAGCGTCTCCTCGTCGCGATAGAGGCCGATGAAGCCGACTCTCGCGCCAGGGATCAGCGAGAGAACACCGTCGAGCATGCCCACGCCGGCACGCAAGATCGGGCACACCGCGACCTTCTTGCCGGAGATCCGATGCGCGCTCATCCGCTCGAGGGGTGTCTCGATCTCAACCTCCTCGTCGGCGAGCGTCTTGGTCGCCTCGTAGGTCAGGAGGAGCGTCAACTCGTTGACGAGCTGCCGGAACATCTGCGTCGTCGTCGTGACGTCGCGCAGCAGGCCGAGCTTGTGCCGGACGAGAGGATGATCGACCTCGACGACCTCGGCGGTCACGCTTCGTGCCCCGTTCCGGAAGTCACCAGTGGTCTCCCCGGTACATCCGGTGCCGTATTTCCCGGGGCCACCACTAGAACCTCGTGTAGCCACGGAAGCCAGGATACAGCGGCCGTCGCGCGCAGAGCTCCTCGCTTCGCGCCGCGAGGGACGAAACGTCGGCCCCAGCGGCGAGCGCATCGACGATGATCCGGCCGACCTCACGAAAGTCGTCCTCGTCGAACCCTCGCATCGTCGCCGCCGGGGTACCGATCCGCACGCCGGAGGCCACGGTCGGCGGCCGTTCGTCGAACGGCACCGTATTGCGGTTCGTCGTCAGCTTGGCGTCGTGGAGTCGCTCCTCGGCGTCCTTGCCCGTCCACTCCGTCCGCCGTAGATCGAGTTGCAACAGGTGAGTGTCGGTGCCTCCGGTCAGCACGTCGAGCCCTCCGTCGATGATCTCGGCGGCGAGCGCGTCGGCGTTCGCCCGCACCTGCGTCTGGTAGGCGCGGAACGCCTCCGAGGCAGCGATCCGGAAGCACGTCGCCTTCGCCGCGATCGCATGCTCGAGCGGCCCGCCCTGGAGTCCCGGGAACACAGCGCGGTCGATTGCCGATGCGTGCTCCTCGCGGCAAAGGATGAAACCCGCCCGGGGCCCGGCGAGCGTCTTGTGCGTGGTCGAAGTGACGACGTCGCAGTCGCCCATCGGGTTCGGGTGCAGCCCTGCCGCCACGAGTCCTGCAAAGTGCGCCATATCGCACCACAGGAGAGCCCCGACCTCATCCGCGATCTTGCGGAACTCCCACGTCTCCACCGTGCGCGGATACGCGGAGCCTCCGCACACAATCATCTTCGGTCGGTGCTCCTTCGCGAGCGCCATGACCTCGTCGTAGTCGACGAGGCTCGTCTCGCGCGACACGCCGTAGTGCGTGATCGTGTAGAGCCGCCCCGAAAAATTGACCTTGAGGCCGTGGGTCAGGTGCCCGCCATGATCGAGACGGAGAGACAGCACCGTTTCGCCCGGCTCCATCAGCCCGAGATACACCGCCATGTTCGCCTGAGCGCCCGCATGTGGCTGAACATTCGCGTGCTCTGCGCCAAACAACGCCTTGGCCCGGTCGATCGCAAGCTGCTCGATCTGGTCGACGACCTCACACCCACCGTAGTACCGTTTGCCGGGATACCCCTCGGCGTACTTGTTCGTCGGCACCGACCCAACGGCCTCGAGTACCGACGGCCACGTGAAGTTCTCCGACGCGATCAACTCGATCTGGTTGCGCTGCCGCTCGAGCTCCTCGACGAGGAGTGCCGCGACGTCGGGGTCGATCTCGGCGAGGCCTGCGGTTCGGAGCTGGTCGAGCGTGTTCTCGGCAACGGCCATACGGCGATGCTACTGGCAGGCGGCCGTCGCTGGTCGGTCGGGGCTTCGCCTCGCCCCTACGAATCGAAAGCTGCGCCCCCGATCCCCCGCCTCGCCCTACGGCGAAAAGCGGCGGCGCTCGATGGAGACGAGGCGGTCGAGCTTACGGTCGACGATCGCAAGGTCGGAACCGCGGCCACCGTCGACGATGTCGCGGCGGCCGTCCCTCGCACGCAGCGTGTCGTTGCCGGCGCCGCCACGGAGAACGTCATTGCCGGCGCCGCCGACGAGGATGTCTGCTCCGGGGCCGCCGTAGATCACGTCCGCACCAGCGCCGCCGATAATCGTGTCGTTGCCGCCGAGCCCGCAGATCACGTCGCGGCCACGCGTTCCGCGCAGCACGTCGGCCGCCTGCGTCCCCACGATCGTGCAGCGAACGGGTCGGCCGGACGGGTCGAGAGGCCGCGGCGGCGTGGCGAAGGATGCGTTCGCGCCGACACTCGTTCCCGCCGCGCTCCGCGCGACGACGCGGTAGTGCCAGCGCACACCGGGTGAGAGCCCCGTCAGGAGGGCGCTGACGCGAAGGTCGACGGAGCCGGCTGTGCGAGCCTCGCCGGTGCGGAAGCCGTAGCCGCGCGTGCGCCCGTATTCGAACCACCAGGTCGTCTCGAGACCGCGGGAGTTGACGGTGGCATTGACCCTCGCCGACGACAGCGACAGCGTCGCGAAGCTGACAGGTCCCGTCGCCGCCAACGGTGCGCCAGTCGTCACGAAGGTCGCATCGGAGCCGCGCGCCGTACCGAGCGAGCTCGAGGCAACAAGTCGGAAGTGGTAGGTCGCCCCGGGTCTCAGGTTCGAGACGGCGGCGACGACCGCCAGGGTCGCTGTGCCCGAGCCCGCGCTCCGAGACGAGGTCTTCGACCCGTACGAGGCGCTCGAGCCATACTCGAAATACCACGACGTCGAGCGCCCGTTCGGGTTCACGGAGCCCCCGAGGGTCACGGACGCCGGGCCGACGCCGGTCGCCTCACCCGTGATCACCGTGGGAGCGCTCAGGGTCGTGAACACCTGGTTTGCACCGGTGACCGTGCCGGCGTCGCTCGTCGCAACGAGACGGAAGTAGTAGGTGGTGCCGGAGGTGAGCCCGCTCACCGTCTTCGAGACGTTCGTCGAACTCGAGCCAGAGCCGGCACTCGAGGATGACGTCTTCGTCCCGTAGGTCGTGGTCGTCCCGTACTCGAAGAGGTATGTAGTGGAGCGGCCGTTCGGGTCGACCTTTCCATTCAACTTCGCACTCGTCGACCCGACGGAACTGGCGGCAGACGTCGTCGCGACCGGCGGCTCGGCGGTCAGGAAGGTCGCGTCGGCGCCGAGCGCCGTTCCCGCCGTGCTCGTGGCGACGAGGCGGAAGTGGTAGGTCTTGCCCGCCGTCAGGCCGCTGACGCCGGTCGAGACCGCCTTCGACGAGGTGCCGGAGCCGGCGTCGGTCGAGGCGGTCTTCGTGCCGTACGCCGTCGAGGTGCCGTACTCGACGTACCACGCCGTGGACTGGCCATTCGGGTTCACCGTGCCACCGAGGGTCGCCGTCGTTGGGGCAACGCCGGTCGCAGCCGCTGTCACGGCAACGGGAGGCGAGGCAGTGGTGAAGAGCCCGTCGCCACCGTTCGCCGTTCCCGAGGAGTTCTTGGCAACCAGTCGATAGTGATACGTCGTCGCCGGCGCAAGCCCGCTCAGAGACTTCGATACGGCGACGTTCGCCGAGCCGGATCCCGCTGCTGTCGTCGATGTCTTCGAGCCGTACGACACCGACGTGCCGTACTCGAACCACCAGTCGGTCGCCGCGCCACCCGGGTTGACGGTGCCGTTCAGCGTCGCCGAGGTGCCGCCGACCGCGCTCACCGTGCCCGTGATCGCCGTCGGGGCCGCTGCTGCCGCTCCCTGCACCAGGGTGACGGCAACGAGCGCCGCAACGAAGGCGATCATGGCGGAACGAGAACGTCGCAATGTTCCGGGACGAGGCACGAACTCGAACCTATTCCTCTCCCGTTAGCGAGTGGTCGCGACGAGGTAAGGATTATGTGTGCGCCGCCGCGATGCGGGCGAGTGCCGCTTCCGGATCGCCCGCTCCCGCGCGGAGGATCACGGGCTCGGTGCCTGTCAGGTCGATGACGGTCGACGGCGTGCCCGGGAGCTCACCGCCGTCGAGCGCGGCGGCGACGCCGGCGCGGATCTGCGCAGGCACCTCGTCGAGCCGGCGCGGGTCGGGGCCACCGGGGAGGTTCGCGCTCGTCGCGACGATGACTCCGAGCCGATCTACGACCTCCGCGGTGGGCCCGACGAGGGCGGGCACACGCACTCCGATCGTCTCCGGGAGGCTCCCCGAGAGCCAGCCAAACCGCCTCGCGGGATTGGGCAGCACAAGAGTGAACGGGCCCGGCAGCAGGGCGCGCGCGATCGCGGCCGGGCGTCCGCGGAGCTCGGGTATATACTCGAGCAGCACGTCCACGCTCGCGGCGACAAGTGCTGTGGGTTGGATCTCGTTCCTCCCTTTGAGCCGGTACAGGTCGGCGGCCGGCTGCTCCAGGAGTGCCGTGCAGACGAGGCCGTAGACGGTGTCCATGGGGAGTACGGCGAGCGCTCCTTCGCGGATTGCGTGGACGACAGCCTCGACCTCGTTCACGGCTGCACACCCTCGACGACCCGATCGAGGCCGCGCAGATCCGGTGTGACGCGCACCTCGACGAGCCCGATCTGCCGCAGGAGCTCCGCCGTCGCAGCCGCCTGCCCCGCCCCGACCTCGAGCGCGAGGTGTCCTGCGGGAGCAAGCACGTCGACCGCTCCGCGCGCAACCGCCTCGACGGCACCCTTGGCGCTCAGGGCCCCGTGCGGCTCCCAGTCGCGAACCTCCGGCTGCAAGGTTGGCAGGTCGGCGGCATCGACGTACGGTGGATTCGAGACGATCAGGTCCCACGGGCCGTCCGGAAGCCCCTGAAAGAGGTCGTGGCGGCGGAGGTCGACGGCGAGACCGGTACGGGCAATGTTTTCGGCAGCGAGCGCAAGCGCGTCTGCTGAGCAGTCGAGGCCGGTGATCACTGCGCCCGGATGCTCGTCGGCGATCGCGAGCGCGATGGCGCCGGAGCCGGTGCCGACATCGAGCACCCGCGGCCGGTCGAGCCCGGCGAGGAGGGCGAGGGCACGCTCCACGAGCACCTCTGTCTCGGGTCGCGGAATCAAGGCCCGCCGATCGACGGTGAGCGTCAGCCGCCGGAACCCCCACTCCCCGAGCACGTACTGGAGCGGCTCACGCCTGGCGCGGCGCGCCACGAGGACCCGCGCGGCGTCGAGCTCGGACGGAGTCAGCGGACGATCGAGCGCCATGTACAGCTCGATCCGCTCCAGGCCGATCGCCTTGGCAAGCAGACGCTCCGCGTCGAGCCGCGGTGTCTCCGATCCTTTCGCCGCGAGGTGCTCGGTCGAGAGCCGCAAGACGTCGCCGATGGAAACGGTGTTGAAGCCAGGCTGAAGCCTGGCACCAACGCTGTCTCTCATGCGCCGGCGGCCTCGAGCGAGAGCCGCCGATCTTCCGACTGGATCGCCTCCGTGAACTCGTCGAGATCGCCGTTCAGGATCTGGTCGAGCCGGTGTGCCGTGAGCTTGATCCTGTGATCGGTGAGCCTGTTCTCGGGAAAATTGTAGGTGCGGATCTTCTCGGCCCGTTGGCCGGAGCCGATCTGCGACTTCCGGGCCGCGGAGAGCCGGGCCTGCTGTTTTTCACGCTCCAGCTCATACAGGCGCGCGCGAAGCACGCGCATTGCCTTCGCTTTGTTCTGGAGCTGCGACTTCTCGTCCTGCATCGCGACGACAACGCCTGTTGGGAGGTGTGTGATGCGGACGGCAGAATCGGTCGTGTTGACGCTCTGGCCACCGGGTCCGGTCGAGCGGTAGACATCGATCTTGAGATCGTTCTCGGCGATCTCGACCTCGACCTCCTCGACCTCGGGCATCACGGCAACGGTGGCGGTCGAGGTGTGGATCCGCCCCTGCGACTCGGTCTCCGGCACGCGCTGCACCCGGTGCGTGCCGCCCTCGTACTTGTAGACCGAGAACGCGCCGTCGCCCTTGACTGCGAACACGACCTCCTTGAAGCCTCCCGTCTCGCTCTCGTTCGCGGACAGGATCTCGGTCGTGAAGCCGCGTCGCTCCGCGTAGCGGGTCAACATGCGGAAAACGTCACCGGCCCACAGCGCTGCCTCGTCCCCTCCCACTCCCTGGCGCACCTCGACGATCACGTCCTTTCCGTCAGCCGGATCGCGCTCGACGAGCGCAACCTTGAGCTCCTCCTCGAGACGTGCCACGTCACTCTCGAGGTCTGCTGCCATCGAGGCGAGCTCGGGATCGGCTTTGGCGTCGGCGAGGTCGGCGCGCGCGCCCTGCCAGGCTACCGCGAGCCTGTGCGGCGTCTCGAGCTCCTTCAGGCGGCGCCCCACCTCTGCCGCCTCACGGTGGTCGTTGTAGACCGCAGGGTCGGACATCCGCGCCTGCAGCTCCGCGAAGGAGCGCTCGAGCTCCTCGACGAGTCGTTCGAAGCCTGCCATGGCGACGATGGTAGCTCGCGGTGGAAGAGCATACCGCGACCTACCATCGCCTTCCCTGTTTGCAGATCTGGGCTGCGATCGCGAAAACCCCTGAAGGGTAGAACGCGATGAACGTACCGCAGGCTCCACAGCCCCCATGCTCTTTGCAGATCAGGGCTGCACCTGCGATCGCGAAGATCCCTCGAGGGGCCGACCCGACGGTCTGCTCCGCCCCGGGCGGTACGTTTGCTGCGGTAACCGACTCGTAGGGGCTATGCGAAGCATCGTCTTGCGATGCGGAGCGTCGCCCGTCGCGGTGCGCGCGGTGCCGGTCAGGCGAGCGCCGCGTCCAGGGTGATCAGCGGTACGGAGGCGAGCGCCTTCGAGACGGGACAACCCGCCTTCGCGCCCTCTGCTGCCTCGATGAAGGCGTCCTCATCGAGGCCAGGCACGGTGCCGCGAACGCCGAGCGCGATTTTCGTGATGCCCTCGCCCGGAACAAACGTCACTGTGGCGGACGTGTCGAGTTGCTCGGCGGGAGTGCCCGCCTGGGCGAGACCGTTCGAGAGCGCCATCGCGAAGCAGGCCGAGTGGGCAGCGGCGAT
>JANOUB010000532.1:0-2001 GCA_031416615.1 Thermoleophilia bacterium | reverse complement strand
GGATCAGCATCCGGATGCACCCGTGCGATGCGGAGTAGCCGATCGAGGCGGCGTCGGGGGTGCCATGAATGCCCACGTACGGCACCGAGAGACCCATCCAGCGCGTGCCGAGAGGGTTGCCGGGTCCCGGCGGGACCGGCTCTGCGTCCTTGGCCCAGTCGGATCCGGGCGGCGGGTACCACCAGGGGTCGAGTTGCTTGACGACGACCTCGAACTTCCCGAGTGGCGTCGGGTACTGCGAGAGCCCGGTCGCAACCTTGAACATGCGGATCAGCTTCGGCTTGTTCGCCACCTGGTACAGGAGCAATTGGTTCGTGCCACGCCGGATCACGATCGCGCGGCCGAGTCCGTCGCTCGTTACTGCGGCGTCGATCTCCTCGAACGGAAGCTCCAACGGATCACGGCTCTGGGTTCTGAGCGCCAGGACGACCGCGCGTGTGGTCACGAGCTCCTTGAGCCGGCGCCCCGGAACGTCCTTCGTCGCAAAGGGCCTCAAGTTGTGAAGCTTGAGTGTCGCGTCAACGGCGTCTCGGCGAAAGCGCTTCCCGAGGGAGGCGACGAGACGGTCTACGGTTGGGCGCGACACCTCGACGTTGAGCGGCACGACGAATCCCGGCCGCTTGATGCGCGCTGCGAGCCTGACGGCCTCGTCGACACGTGATACCGCGCCGAGCTCCTTCGGTGTGACGACGATACGGGCCCCCGGCCCTCCGACGAGTTCGAGCGGCCGGGCGAATCGTGCCTTCACGACCTCCTTGGCCTCGGGGACGGTCAGGCCACCAACCAGCGTGCCGCCGATCGTGACACCGGCGGCGATCAGCTTCGGCTGCGGCGGGAGCGGTGTCGTCGTGGTGGGCGGCGGCTCCGTCGCGGTCGGGGGCGGGGTCGTCGTGGTGGGTGTCGTGGTGGTGCCGTCATCTGCACCCGCGGTCGGCGCCGTTGCGAGCAGGACCGCGGCAATCAGGCCGGCTGCGCCGCAGGCCGAGAAAGCTGCGATCGACACCCCGCGATTCACGCCTTCAGTGTAGCCACTTCCCCCATCGGTCTCGCGACAACCTAACGCCGCGTTTATGCGGGGGAAGTGGCGAAGATACGGGGATCGTTCGTGATCACACCGTCGACACCGGCTGCCACAACACGTTCGAGGTCGGTCGGCTCGTCGACGGTCCAGGCCAGCACCGGCAGGCCCGCGGCGTGAACGCCGGCGACCGACGATTCCGTCACGAGCCGGTGCTGGAGCATCACGGCTCCGGCGCCGGCGCGACGGGCTAGCCGGGGCAGAACCAGCGGCGCCGACGCCCGCATCGATGTCAGCCCGAGCGAGACGATCGGCCACAGGTAGGGCTTGCGGGAGATCGAGAGCCTGTCGCCCGGGTACGTAAGCCCAAGCCTGACGCGGGGCGCGGCGCGGGCGACAGCATGCAGGCTTGCGACGTGCACGCCGCTGACGACGGTGCGTGACTCGAGCCCGTGGCGCACGATCGCGGCGGCAAGCTCATCGAGCCGCGTCCGTAGCTTGAGATCGACGTGGAGGCCGATCCCCGGCGCCTCATCGACGAAGAACGCCAGGGCGTCGTCGAACGTCGGCAGCTCCGGGGCGACTGCGCGGAGCTCGGCGAGAGAGAGATCACGCACGCGGCCGCTCGCGGCTCCCTGACTCACCTCGTGGAGGTGATCCGAGTGGGCGAGTACCAGAGGGCCGCGCCGAAGATCGAGCACGTCGAACTCGATCAGGTCGACACCGGCCTCGACCGCTGCCCGGAACGAGCGCAGGGTGTTCTCGGGAGCGAGGGCGGCGGCGCCGCGGTGTCCGATCCGCAGCACGCCGCCGGATGGACGATGAAGCTCGATCACGAGCTGTTCCGCGACACGGCGCGGACGCTACCGAGCCACCAGCGGGCGACGAGTGCGAAGGCGATTGCCTGCCCAACGACGATCGCGGCCGCGAGTTGCGCGGCGTTTCGCCAGAACACCTCCGGATAGAGACGCAACAGCGTGTCC
>JANOUB010000531.1:0-14946 GCA_031416615.1 Thermoleophilia bacterium | reverse complement strand
CGACGCCGACCCGCTCGTGATGTACCTCGTCGTACGGCGGCGAACTTCGCGGTCGTTCGCCGACCTCGCGACGGCCGCGGCGATTGCGACCCGGCGCTGCGCCCACCGGTATCGCGAGGACGACCGCTGGCGCGACGGCTTCGATGATTGGTGGCGCCACTCGTTCCGGAAGGTGTGCCTCCGCGCGGAGCCGCGCGAGTGGGAGGACGTCCGTGCGCTCGACCACGAGCGCGTCGGCGACGTGGCCTGCCTTCCGCCGGTGCGGCGATCGGCGCGTGACCACGTGCTCGCACGGATGCAGGCGCTGAGTGAAGAGGGCGGTCCGCTGCCTGAGTTCGACGAGCCCGTTCCCGACACGCTCACGCTCGTCGTTGCCACGGATCTCGGCATGAGCTCCGGCAAGACGCTCGCCCAGATCGGGCACGCGGCGCTGATGGCCGACCTGAACCCCGACCTCGACGTCCACGTCGTCGGTGCGGGCGGCGAGGAATGGGCCACCCTCGCCGGCTCGGCAGCCGCCATCGTCCGGGACGCCGGCCTGACCGAGATCACGCCTGGCTCGGAAACGGTGCTCGTGCTCGAGAGGCTCGGCACGAATCGCGAGCCCGGTAGAGGATGGTGGGCGTGACCAGTGTCCTGATCGTCAATCCGTTCGCGAGTGGTGTCACCGAGCGTCGGCTCGCTGCCGTCCAGGCGGTGCTGCCCGCCGGGACGGAGACCGTCCTCACGCAGGCGCGCGGAGAGGCGACCGAGCTCGCGGCCGAGTGGTCGCCCCGTGCCGAGGCGATCTATGTGTTCTCGGGCGACGGCACCTACAACGAGGTGATCAACGGCCTCCGGGCGGACGTCTCGATCGGGTTCATCCCCGGCGGCGGCACGAGCGTGCTGCCGCGCGCACTGGGCTTGCCGCGTGACCCGGTCCGCGCCGCGGAACGCATCGCCCACGGCAAACCGCGACGCATCTCCCTCGGCCGCATCAACGGCCGCCGATTCGCATTCAATGCGGGTATCGGGTTCGATGCCGAACTCGTGCGTCGCGTCGACGGGCTCGGGCGCCGCCCGGACGGTAGGCGGGCCGGTGACATCGCTTTCACCTGGACTGTCGTGCGGACGCTGGCGGAGCACCGGCTTCGCTACGAGCCGGCACTCGAGGTCGAAGGGCTCGGGCGCGCCGCGTTTGCGCTCATCGCAAACTGCTCGCCCTACACGTACGCGGGGCACCTTGGCCTACGGTTCGTGCCCGATGCCTCCTTCGAAGGAGGGTTGGATATCGTGGCGCCGGTCGAGGTGCGGCCGCGGGCAATCCTGCGGCTCGGCGCGCAGGCGCTCCGCGGGAGGCCAGGCGGCAGCGATGTTCTTGTTGGCCACGACCTCGACCGGATCCTGATCCGCTGCGACAAGCCCATGCCGGTGCAGGTAGACGGTGAGGACCTCGGTGACGTGATGGAGGCGGAGATCGTCGCGGAGCGCGACGCGCTGACCGTGCTCACGTAGGGCGAGGCGCAGCCTCGACCGCGGGCGACGCTCCGCGTCGCACGACGACGCTTCGCATCGCCCCTACGGCACCGCCCACTCCTACCCGCTGTGGCTATCCGGGCGCACCCCCACTACCCTGCCCACCATGGCGCACGCATTTACGCTGCCGGATCTGGGCGAGGGCCTGACCGAGGGTGAGATCGCCCGCTGGCTCGTACGCGAGGGCGACGTAGTCGCCGAACACGAGCCGATCGTCGAGATTCAGACCGACAAGGCGACCGTCGAGGTCGGCTCGCCGGTCGCCGGCGTCGTTCTGCGCATCCTCGCACGGGAAGGGGAGCTCGCCGCGGTCGGCGCCACCCTCGCCCTGATCGGTGCCGCCGGGGAGCAGCTTCTCCACTCGGTAGCCACGCCTCCGGCGGAGCAGCCCGCGCCCGTCGAGCCGATTGTCGCGGTCGTCGGCTCGGAGCCGCTCGAAACACTTGCGATCCACCGGCTTGCCCGAGAGCTCGGCGTCGACTTCTCGTCGGTGAAGGGAACCGGCTCGGGTGGAAGCGTGACCGAGGCTGACGTTCGTGCGTCGGCCGCTCCGGCAGAAGGCCGCCGCATCCCCGTGCGCGGTATCCGCCGCGCGATCGTCGAACAGGTCGAGCGTACGCACCGTGAGATCCCAGCCGTGACGTTCGTCGAGGAGTGCGACTTCACCGGCGTCGACCTCGACCTACTCGTAGCCACGGCGCTGCACGCTGCGGCAGCGTCTCTCGGCGAGTTCTCGGAGCTGAACGCTCGCATCGACGGCGACGAGATCGTGCTGCTCGACCGGTACGACCTCGGGGTCGCGGTCGACACCGAGGCCGGGCTCGTCGTGCCGGTCGTCCGCGGCTGCGACCGCCTGTCGGTCATCGAGATCGACGCCGAGATCCGCAGGCTGGCCGATGGCGCCCGGGCGGGCTCGCTCCAGCCCGGCGAGCTCCGGGACTCGACCTTCACCGTCACGAGCGCCGGCAGGCTCGGTGGCTTCCTCGTGACACCGCTGATCAACCATCCCGAGGTCGCGATTCTCGGCCTCCACCGGATTGGCCCCAGACCCGTTGTTCGCGACGGCGAGATCGTCTCGCGCCAGATGGGGAACGTATCGGTCACGTTCGACCACCGCGTGGTCGACGGAGTGCGCGCCGGCGCATTCTGCGTCGACGTGATCGGCCGGCTAGAGGTTTGATGTGAAGTAGGGGGTGCGTGTCGGGGAGGGGATGCACCGTGTGCGGGCCCTCATCCGCGCGTGCACGTCATCCCCAGCAAGCGTCAACAGCGGCCGTCCGTACACTGATTCTCCGAGATGGGTGACTGGTACGAGATCGGGATCACAGTCGGAATCGGGGTCGCCGCGGGAATCGCCTTCGCGGGCGTGCTCGCAGGTCTTCGCTTCGGCTTCGCCCCCACACTGCTCGGCGCGCTCGTCGCGGGTGTCGTCGCCGGCCTCCTGGTGAAGGGCTGGATCGGCGCCGGTGGTGGTGTCGTCGGCGCCGTGATCGGTGCGGTTTCCGCGGCGGCGATCGTGCGCGGCGCTGCTCGACGGGGTGCGACGCTTGGGGGCACCGCGTTCTTCCTCCTCGGTGCGGCGGTCATCGTCGGCCTGCTAGCGCTGATCCCCGTGGTCGGCTATCTCGAGGCCGTCGTCCTGCCCGTCGTTGCCGCGCGGCGGGCGCGGAGCGGCCCCGAGAAGTACGCGGGTCTACGCTCGCTCGCGAAGTGACCCCGCGGCCACTGATTCTCATCGTCATAGACGGCCTCACTCCGTCGATGTTCGAAGGCGCGATCGGTTCCGGCGAGACACCGACGCTCGCCGCCCTTGCTGCCCGTGGTGCCTATCGGCGCGCCACGTCGGTCTTCCCGTCGCTCACCCCTGTCTGCCTCTCGTCCATCGCGACGGGCGCGCACGGTGACATCCACGAGATTCCGCATCTCGTCTGGTACGACCGGCGCGAGCAGCGGCTCGTCGAGTACGGGAGCTCGTTCGGCGCCGTGCGTGCCGCCGGGATCGGCCAGACGCTGCGGGACACCCTCGTCAACATGAACGGGCAGCACCTCGGCGCGCGAGCCCTGACGCTGTTCGAGTCGCTCGCCGACGCCGGCCTTCGCACCGCAGCCGTCAACTTCACCGCGTACCGGGGACGCACCCGCCACCGCTCGTCGCTGCCCTTCCTCGGTGACGTTCGGGGGCCGGAGCGCTTCTTCTTCTACAACCTCTTCAGCTCCGACCGCACCGGCGCGCCGCTCGCGTGGCGCAACCGGCCGGCCGGATCGATCGATGCGTACGCGACGGCGGTCGGCCGGTGGCTCGTGACCCGCGACGCGTTCGACTTCCTCGTCTTCTATCTCTCCGACTACGACTACGCCTCCCACGAGCACGGTCCCGACACGGCGCTTGCTGCGCTGCAGCGATGCGACGCTGCCGTGGGCTCGCTTGCCGAGGCAGGAGGCGGGATCGACGCCCTGCTCGAGCGGTACGCCGTCGTCGTCATGGCCGATCACGGCCAGACGCACGTGCGCGAAGCTGCATCGCTCGGTGAGATGTACGCGGGCCTCGACGGCGTGCTGCCGCTGGCGTCGAACCGCGCCGCCCAGGTGTATCTACAACCCGGTTGCCGGCTCGATCCACGCGCCGTCGCCGCCCGCCTCGACGCCGTGCCGGCCGCCGAGATCACACTGTTCCGCGAAGGACGCGAGGCCGTCGCCCGGCGCGAGGGCGAGGAGCTCGTCTTTGCGCCCGCCGAGGCCGGCGGCTTCACGCTGTCGGGTGACGCCTCGATCCTCGATCATCCGGACGCCCTGGCGCGCTCGTGGGCGGCGCTCGCGAATCCGAATGCGGGCGAGATTCTCGTTTCGGCGGCGGCAGGCTACGAGTTCGCCGACCTCGGTGGCGGAAACCACGTCGGCGGCGGCTCCCACGGCTCGCTCGTCGCGGGCGACACGGAGGTGCCGCTCCTCACCGTCGGTGTCGAGGGCACAGCCCGTATCGCTGTAACCCGGAGCATCGTCGACGTGGCACCGCTCGTCCTCTCCCACTTCGGCGTCGCCGCTCCCACCTATGCCCTCGATCGCGCCGCCTGAGCAGCTCCTTCCCCCTCACGACCGTTCCGACCTCGACGTACGCGTTTATCCGGGTGAAGTAGCTACCCTCGCGCAACGTGATCGAGCCGCCCCCGACCAGCTCCGGCCAGGGTGCCGCCCAACGGGTCGGCATCGCCCTTGGCCGGCGCAGCAACTGGGAGCAACTCGGCAAGTTCTGCACCGTCGGTGCCGCCGGGTACGTCGTCAACCTGGCCGTCTACACGATCCTCCTGAAATGGGTCGGGCTGCACTATCTCCCCGCCGCCGTTGGCTCCTTCCTCGTCGCGGTCGCGAACAACTACTCGCTGAACCGCGTCTGGACCTTTCGGGTCGAGCGCGGCCGTGTCGGAGCACAGGGGTGGCGGTTTCTTGTCGTTTCGACCGTCTCGCTGCTCGCGAATCTCGCGGTGCTGCATGGGCTGGTGACGGCCGGGGTCGACGAGATCGCGGCGCAGGCCGTCGCGATCGTGCTCGTGACGCCGCTCAACTTCGTCGGCAACAAGCTCTGGTCCTTCCGCCGGTGAGGCGGTGGGCGTGCGCTCTAGCGCTCGCGCTCGTTCTTGTTCCCTCGGCGGGTGCCGCGGATCCGCCTGCCCCTAGCTCCTTCCCCCCTGAGAATGTTCATGGCGACGCTATGCGGCCCTGCGGGAGAAGTACCTTCTCATTGGGCTGCGCCTTCTCTCCTGTCGTCGGTGGGCCGCGACTGACCGAACACGTTGTCGTCGCACGCTTTCTCGACGAACCCGAGGTTGCCCGCTGGCTCGACCGGTACCCGCGGCGCCCGTCGACCGATGCGACGTTCGACAAAGCGACCCGACGCTGGACCGTCCGCGTCTGGTCGGGCAAGGCCGGAGAGGTCGCACTCGGCAAAGTCGAGGACGGCGACGGCCGTGTGTCCGAGGCGTGGACGGGCCCTCAGGTCGCGTGGAAAATGGCGCGGGGTCGGGTCGGCTCGTTCGGAGGCACGGTGCTCAATGCCTGGTGGGTGTGGATCCCGCTCAGTGCCGTCTTCCTCGTCGGCCTCGTCGACCGGCGTCGGCTCTGGTCGTTACATACGCTCGATCTGCTCGTCCTGCTCTCGTTCGGACTCTCCCTCTGGTTCTTCAACCGGGCCGAAATCTTCAGGAGCGCGCCGCTCGCGGTGCCACCGCTCGCCTACCTGCTTGTGCGTACGGCCTGGATCGGCTTCCGAGGCCGCGCGGTCAACCCGGCGTTGTCCTGGCCGGTTTGGGTGCTTGCAGCGGTTGCGATGTTCCTCGGCGGGTTGCGGATCGGCCTCAATCTCGAGAGCCCGCGTGGTGTGATCGATGTCGGCTACGCCGGTGTGATCGGCGCCGACAGGATCCTCGACGGCCAGGCCCCGTACGGCCACATGCCGGTCGAGGACTCGCGCCCGGCCTGCGGCAAGGCCGACGCCGACGGTGCGATCCGCGATCGGATCCAGCAGAACGGCCGCTGCGAATCGGCCAACCCGCGCGGCGACACGTACGGTCCGATGGCATACCTCGCGTACGTTCCCGCAGTGCTTACATTCGGCTGGTCTGGAAAGTGGGACGCGTTGCCGGCGGCGCATGCGACCGCGATCGGGTTCGATCTGCTCGTCGTCCTCGGCCTGATCATGGTCGGGCGCCGATTCGGAGGCACGCCGCTTGCTGTAGCGCTCGCCTTCGGCTGGGTCGCGTTCCCCTTCACCGCGTACGCGGTGAACTCGAACACGAACGACGCGATCATGCCCGCGATCCTCGTCTGGGGCTTCTGGCTCGCGACGTCGCCTGTCGCCCGGGGAACTGCCGTGGCGCTCGCCGGCTGGACGAAGTTTGCGGCCCTCCTGCTCGCACCGCTCTGGCTCACCTATCCGAACGGGCTCCAGCGCCGGACAGCGGTGCGCTTTGCAGCGGCGTTCACGGTCGCATCGCTTGCCGTACTCGCTGTGCTCCTGCTCGAGCCGAGCCTTGTCGAGGGGGGGCGCACCTTCCTCGATCGCACGCTCGGATTCCAGCTCGAGCGTGACTCACCGTTCTCGCCCTGGGGCTGGGGTCAGTATCACGCCCGTGGGATCCCCGACCTCGCCGCCGTGCAGCTGATCCTCCAGGTGGCGGTGCTCGCTCTGGCAGGGGTCGTCGCGGCGATTCCACGGCGGAAGGGCCCACTCGAGTTAGCGGCCCTCAGCGCCGCGGTACTGCTCGGCTTCGAGCTCGCCCTCACCCACTGGTCCTATCTGTACATCCCCTGGTTCTTGCCGTTCGTGCTGCTCGGCCTCCTCCTGCCGCGGCGGGCGACGTGAGAGCCGGAGACAGGAGAACCCTGGTCTGGCGCGCCGTCCTCATCGCGGTTCTGGCCGTCTCGGCGGCGCAGTTGTTCGTGGCGCACCTGCAGGGCGGCCCCGGGATCTCGGACACGGGCGTGTACCAGCGTTACGGCGAGCGGATCGCCGGCGGCGATCTGCCCTACCGCAACTTCGCGGTCGAGTACCCCCCTGGAGCACTGGTGCCATTCGTGCTGCCGGCGCTCGTTTCGGAATCGCGAGGCGCGTATGACGAGGCGTTCCGCGTGCTGATGCTGATCTCTCTCGCTCTGATCGCTTCGCTCCTCGTGCTCTCGCTCGACGCGCTCGCGGCCTCCGCACTGCGCGTCGCGGCTTCGGTGAGCTCCTTTCTCCTCGGTGTCGCGCTGCTCGGTCCCTTCGTGTTGACGCGGTTCGATCTCTACGCTGCGGCCGTCACACTCGCCGCAATCTGCGCGATCCTCCACCGGCGTGACCGGCTCGGGTCGGCGCTGCTCGGAGTGGCGATCGCAACGAAGATCTACCCCGCGGTGCTGCTGCCACTGCTCGTCACGCGGATCTGGCGGCGCGAGGGCCCTGCCGCGGCGCTGAAGGGACTCGGCCTGACCGCCGGCACGGCACTGGCGATCTACCTCCCGTTTGCAATTCTGGCACCGGAGGGCGTGGCGCGCAGCGTGTGGCGGCAGGTGGGCCGGCCGCTGCAGATCGAGAGCTTCGGGTCGGGCGTGTTGCTCGGACTTCACCACGCCGCCGGCATGCCGCTCGCCTGGGCGTCCAGTTCCGGCTCCCAGAACCTGACGGGCACGGTCGCCGCCGCCGCCTCCGTCATGACGACCATCGTCGGCCTGGCTGCCCTCGCGCTCGTGTGGGTACGGTTCGCACGCGGCGATACCGAGAGTGCCGCTCGCTTCGCGCGATACGGCGCCGCGGCAATCGTGGCGTTCGTGGCGTTCGGCAAGGTCATCTCGCCGCAGTTCCTTGTCTGGCTGCTCGCTGTCGTGGTGCTCGTTCCCGGCCGCCGGGGAGCGGCCGCCACCGTCCTGCTCCTCATCGCCTGCACGTTGACGCGACTCTGGTTCCCGGATTCGTACTGGGATCTCGTCAAGCAGTTCGACCTGACCGCCTCGTGGCTCGTGCTCGCCCGGGACATCGTGCTCGTCGTCCTGTTCGCCGCCCTGGCAAGCTCCTTCCCCCGCCGGGGTGTGCCGCCCTCGCCGTGAGCCTCACTGCCGGGACAGGCATGCGCCTGTCCCCTACGGCCAGGGAACGCGCACCGGGCGGATCGCGCTAGCCCGGCCGCTCGCGGCGTCGCACTCGACGAGCACGCCTTCGATGCGAACGCCGCCTGTCGCAACCTCGAAGCGAACCGGCATCCCGGTGCGCATGCGGTGCGTGGCCAACTCCGTCTTGACGCCGATCACCGAGTCGTGCGGTCCGGTCATGCCGGCATCGGTGATGGCGGCGGTGCCGCCAGGCTGCACCCGGGCGTCCGCCGTTTGCACGTGCGTATGCGTCCCGATCACGGCGGTGACCCGCCCGTCAAGCCAGCGTGCCAGCGCGACTTTCTCGCTCGTGGCCTCGGCGTGAACGTCGACGAGCACCACGGGTGTCGTCGCGCGCGCCTCCTCTACGAGCTCGTCCACGACCTCCCACATGCTTCTCGCCGGCTGGAGCGAAAGAGAGCCCATCACGTTGACGATGCCGACCTGCGTGCCGTCGGCGGCGGCGACGATCGTGATCCCGCGCCCCGGGGCGTCGGCCGAGAGGTTTGCAGGCCGGATGACTCGCTTGGATGTCGCGAGATAGGGCGCGATCTCCTGGCGGCGCCACGTGTGGTTGCCGAGCGTGATCGCATCGGCGCCGGCCGCGAGAAGGCGGTCTGCCAGCTTCGGGGTGATGCCGACACCGTCGGCGATGTTCTCGCCGTTGACGACGCAGACCGCGGCGCCGAGCTCCATTCGCAGGGCGGCCAGTCGATCCTCGAGCGCCTCGCGCCCGGGCCGGCCGACGACGTCTCCGACGAACAGGATGTTGAGGCTCAAGGCAGTGACCCCGCGGTGGGGTGCACTTCGATCGCAACGTTGTTGCCGCGGCCGCGGGCATGCTTTTCGAGTACCTGCCGCTCCACTGCCGCGACATCCACGACCGTCCCGAGCTTGGATGACGAAGCGAATACCGGGCTACCGACGGTGAGGGACGGATCGGACTCGAGGTGGCTGAGCGTGACGATCAGCGAGGGCGATGCGCTAGGCCTCACGTCGATCCGCGACCCGTAGGCTTTGCCGTCGATCACGAAATCAGAGATCGAAACCACCGTTCCGTCGACCGGCGAGTACACATCAGTGCCCGGTATCGCGCCGACGTCCAGAACCTCCGTGCCGGGGCCGCCATCGAGCTGGAACCACACAGGCCCTTCCTGGGCGGAGCCGGCGATGCTCTGCCAGAGCCGGGCAAGGAGGCCTTCGTTGACCTGGCGCCCGACGGGGCTCAGCTCCATTGCGCCGCCATCCGTACCATGGAAGCCGATCGCCGTGACGGCCTCGGCGGCGATGGGAAGCCTGATCTGAAGGTTGCCGACCGTCGCCAGCACCTGTGGTTCCGGGGGGGCTCCGGTGGCCGCAGCCACCGTCGTCGCGACCGAATCGGGTGAGTTCGAGTCGAAGGCGGTCAGAATCAGAGTGACGAGAGCAAGAGCGGCGACGATCCCGATCACGGCCAGGCGGCGGGCGCGGTGCTGAGCGCGCTGTCGTCGTGCCCGGTGACGGGCCGCTCGCCGGGAGCGCGGCGTGGCCATCGGGCTCACGGTAGCGGACGCCTCGTCGTCCCTGAACGTCCTTCGGGCCAGGCCATGGCTACGATCCGACCCATGACAGCGCCGCCAGGGCCGACGATCAGGGTGCCGCGCTGGATTCAGCTCGTGGGTCTGCCCGTCGGGCTCCTGATCATCTGGCTGCTCGCCGGCACGCTCGGGCACGTCCTCTTCCTCTTCCTAGCGTCCGCCTTGATCGCGTTCCTGCTCAACCCCCTCGTGCGCTACCTGCAACGCATCCGGCTGCCACGAGGCCTTGCCGTGGCGCTCGTCTTCCTCCTCTTCACCGCCGCGGTTGCGTTCGTTGCGTTGGCGCTCGGGGGCGTCGTCGCCGATCAGACCCGCTCGGCGGCGGAGCGGATCGACAACTACGTGACGGTGCAGGACACCACGGGCAAGACCGGAGCCGCGCACGACATCGACCGGCTCCAGACATGGCTCGACAGCCATCGCCTGGAGCGCATCAGGATCCAGAAACAGGCGACCGACTGGGTCGATAACCTCGGCGCCGGCGAGATCTCCAAGTACACCCAGGACGCGATCTCGTTCGCGCAGGGTGCGGCCTTCTCGATCGTCGTGATGCTCTTCAACCTCGTCCTGATCGTCGTCATCGCCATCTACATGCTGCTCGACATGCAGCGGCTCGAGGACGCGATCGACCGCCGGTTCCCGCCGGGCGACAGCCTGGCATTGACGGTTCGGATCGAGAAGGCGCTCGCGGGCTACGTGCGCGGACAGCTGATCCTCTCGACCGTGATCGGCGCGAGCGCCGGGATCGGGATGTGGGTGCTCGGCAGCACCGGGCTCGTTCCCGGTGCTGACCGCTACGCGCTGCTCTTCGGCGTGTGGACCGGAGTGATCGAGGTTCTCCCGTACATTGGGCCCTGGCTGTCGGCAGTGCCGCCCACGATCTACGCTCTCGTTGTGGATCCGGTGTCGGCGCTCTGGGTGCTGGCGCTGTTCGTCTTCATCTACCAGGTCGAGGGCCACATCGTGGTGCCGAACGTGATGGCGAATGCGCTCCGCCTCCATCCACTCCTCGTCATCTTCGGATTGCTCGCGGGCGCTGCGCTCTACGGCATCGTCGGTGTGTTGATGGCGCTGCCGACGATGGCTGCCGCGCGCGCGATCTGGGAGTTCTTCTCGACGCGGGTCCGCTTCGATCCCTGGGACGACGGCGGGGTCACTGTCGAGGTGGGGCGAAAGGGGTCGCGCGGCGATCCCCCTGACGTACCCTTGGCCGGATGACCGCGTTCCCCGTCACCCGCTTACGCCGCCTGCGCCGCACGGACACGCTGCGTGCTCTCGTGCGGGAGACGCACCTGTCACTCGACGACGTCGTGATGCCGCTGTTCGCCTGTCCGGGTGAAGGTGTCGTGCGCCCGGTCAAGGGGCTCGACGGGATCGCGCAGCGCTCCGTCGATGAGCTCGTTCGCGAGGCGATGGAGCTCGAGTCGCTCGGAGTTCGGGCCGTGCTGCTCTTCGGGATTCCCGAGGAGAAGGACGAGGAGGGCTCGGGAGCCTGGGTAGCCGACGGGATCGTGCAACGGGCGTTGCGGGCGTTGCGGGCCGAAGTCCCGGGCCTGACGCTCGTCACCGACGTCTGCCTCTGCGAGTACACGAGTCATGGCCATTGCGGCGTGCTTCGCGACGGGGAGGTCGAGAACGACGAAACGCTCGAGCTGCTGGCGCGGACGGCCGCGAGCCATGTCGAGGCCGGAGCCGATGTCGTCGCGCCGAGCGACATGATGGACGGGCGGGTTGGCGCGATTCGCGAGGCGCTGCCGCAGACGCCGATCATCGCCTATGCCGCCAAGTACGCGTCGGCGTTCTACGGGCCCTTCCGGGAGGTGGCCGAGTCGGAGCCGTCGTTCGGCGACCGGCGCGGCTATCAGCTCGACCCTCCGAACGTGCGCGAGGCCCTGCGGGAGTGCGCGCTCGATCTCGAGGAGGGCGCGGACGCTCTGATGGTGAAACCGGCGCTCGCGTACCTCGATGTGATCCGGGCTGTGCGCGAGCGGTTTGACTGCCCGGTCGCCGCCTACAACGTCTCGGGCGAGTACGCGATGGTGAAGGCGGCTGCGGCGGCGGGCCATCTCGACGAGAAGGCAGCCGCGCTCGAGTCGCTCGTGGCGATCAAGCGTGCCGGCGCCGACCTCGTCTTCACGTACTGGGCCAAGGATCTCGCGCAATGGCTCTGATCGTCGACCTGGGAGGGGCCAGGCAAGCCTCGACCCTAGAGGCCAAGGATCTCGCGCAATGGCTCTGATCCGCTCAGCCCTCTACGACCGCGCCCAGCGGCTGATCCCGGGCGGGGTCAACTCCCCGGTGCGCGCCATGCGTGCCGTCGGTCTCGACGAGCCGCTGTTCATCCGCAGTGGCGAAGGCGCTTTGATCGAGGACGTGAACGGCAACCGGTACCTGGACTGGGTCCTGTCGTGGGGGCCTCTGCTCTTCGGTCACGCCGACCCGACGACGCTCGCGGCGGTTCAGGAGGCGTTGTACCGCGGCACCACGTTCGGGGCGCCGACGGAGGGAGAGGTCGACCTGGCCGCCGAGATCGTGGACGCCGTGCCGTCGATCGAGATGGTGCGGCTGACCTCCTCCGGAACCGAGGCCGCGATGAGCGCCGTGCGCCTCGCACGGGCTGCAACGCGACGCGACCGGTTGATCAAGTTCTCAGGCAACTACCACGGCCATGTCGACGCCCTGCTTGCGAGTGCCGGCTCGGGTCTGATGACGCTCGGAATCCCGTCGACCCCGGGCGTCCCAGCGGGCGTCGCCGCCGACACGATCGTGCTTCCCTACAACGACATCGATGCGGTTGCCGCAGCGGTGGCCGAGTACGGGGAAGGGCTCGCGGCGATCCTTGTCGAACCGGTCGCCGGCAACATGGGCGTCGTTCCTCCTGCTCCCGGATTCCTCGAGGCGCTGCGGGCCCTGTGTGACGCGAGCGGGGCGCTGCTCGTCTTCGACGAGGTGATCACCGGCTTCCGCGTCGCGCGTGGCGGGGCGCAGGAGCGGTTCGGGGTCACGCCCGACATCACCATCCTCGGCAAGATCGTCGGAGGCGGCCTGCCGGCGGCGGCGTTCGGCGGCCGGGCCGACCTGATGGAGCGGCTCGCTCCCGTCGGTGACGTCTATCAGGCGGGCACCTTGTCCGGAAATCCGCTTGCGACGGCCGCCGGGATATCAGTGTTGCGGCGCCTCCGCGACCCGGCCGTGTACGAGGAGCTCGAGCGCCGCGGCGCGCGACTCGAGGACGGTCTCGCCCCGTTCGGCACCGTCCAGCGGGTGGGGGCGATGATGACGCTCTTCTGCCAGGACGACCCCGTCCTTGACTACGACGACGCCATCCGTTCCGACACCGACCGGTACGCTGCGCTGTTCCGGCACCTGCTCGACCGGGGGATCTACCTGGCACCGTCCCAGTTTGAGTGCATGTTCGTTTCACTCGCGCACGGCGACGAGGAGATCGACCGAACGATCGAGGCCGTTGGCGACTTCTTCGGCAACTGAGCCTGGTCAATCATCTGGCGTCTGGGAGACGCTCGCGGCCGAGGCGGCGGCCGAGAGCCCGCTCTGGGCCGACTCGTTGCGCCCTCTCGAGGAGCAGGACCGGACAGCGGTGTTCTCGCCTCTCTGCGAGCCGGTGTTCGCTCTCGGGGTCGAGACGGTCTACGAGGGCTACCTCCTCCATTACGGGCGTGCGCGCCTGTTTGCTGCGGCCGACGACGACACGGCGCTCCTGCTCGGCGACTACCTTTACGCGCACGGGCTCGTGCGCGTCGCGGCAACCGGCAGCGTCGAGGCGGTGCACGATCTGGCAGAACTGATCTCACTCTGTGCGCAAGCACGTGCGGACGGGCGTACCGGCGAGGCCGAGGCCTGGGCTGCGACTTCGGCACTCCTCGGTCGAGGAGCTCTCTCGCGAGCTCGGCAGGAACTCAGCGAGCACGGCGACGCGACGCACCTCATCGAACTGGCGCGATCAGCGGCCGGTGTCGACGCTGTTGAGGCTGCATGTGCTGCGCACGACCTCCGCGTGGGGTAAAGTCGCGCCTACGATGCTCGCTTCGCTCTGGTTCGTGGCGGATGCCGCCGAAGAAGGCCGCAAGGTCGTCCTCTCGATGCTCGTCGTCGGGCTCATCTTCGTCGCCGTGATCGCGATCGGCGAACTCACGCACCACCTCGCCGTGAAGCGCAAGGAACGTACGCCCAGCCGTACGCTGTAAAGACCGCGGTGGAAGAGCATACCGCTGTCCTTACAGCGTGATTCCTGCTGCCACGCTTCGCGTGGATCCTGAAGCCGGGAACCTACGGTTCCCCGTGACCCCTCCCTCGCGGAGGCGACTCGTCGCACCTCGCGGAGGCGACTCGGCGCAGCCATGTCCTGAACAGACCTTGATAGTCATGGTCAACTGACTATAATGATCATTATGTCGACCTCATCGATCTCCGAGACGAAAGCCAAGCTGAGCGCGCTGCTCGACCGCGTCAAGGCGGGCGAGACGGTGACGATCACCGACCGCGGCGTGCCGGTGGCGCAGATCGTGCCGCTGAATGGCGCCTCCGAGGTCGACTGGGACGCGCGGCTGGAGAAGCTGGAGCGGCAGGGTGTGATCAGGAGGCCGAAGTCGAAGCTCCCGCGCGGCTGGCTCAGCGCACAGCCGCTTCCAAAGAGTCGCAAGAGCGTGTTGGAGGCACTTCTCGAGGAACGGCGCGAGGACACACGTTGAGGTTTTGGGACAGCTCGGCGATCACGCCGGTGTTCGTCGAAGAGCCGACGTCGGACAGGATGCGCGACCTCGCCGACGACGGCTCGACCCTCGGAGTGTGGTGGGGGACGATCGTCGAGTGCACGTCCGCCGTCGGACGGCGTGAGCGTTCCGGAGACCTCCTCCCGGAGGACGCCGCCGACGCGCTCGTCACGCTCGGCCGGCTTGCGGAACAGTGGGCCGAGATCCCCCCGACGGATCGGTTGCGAGACGACGCCCGACGCATGATCCGGGCTCACGGCCTGCGCGCCGGCGACGCCTTCCAGCTTGCCGCCGCGCGCGCCGCGAGCGACGACCACCCGGAGACGCTGCCGTTCGTCACCCTCGACGACAGGCTCGCGCTCGCAGCCTCACGGGAAGGGTTCCCCGTGCTCGGCCTCGACTGACCGCTCCACGGTGAGTCTTACGACGCCTTCCGTGCGCGCATTGCGGCGAACTCACGCTCGAGCTCCGCGATCCGTTTGGCCAGGGGTCTAGGCGTCAGGCCG
>JANOUB010000530.1:0-2470 GCA_031416615.1 Thermoleophilia bacterium | reverse complement strand
CGGACGCTCGTCGGGCGCGACAGCCTTCTGCGCCCGCACACGCGCGCCGCGATCGCGCGATCGCAGGCAGCGGGGATTCCCGTGATCGTGGCCACCGGCAGGATGTTCCGATCCGTGCGGCCCTACCTCGAGGAGTTGGGTATCACCGAACCGGTCGTCTGCTATCAGGGCGCTGCCGTCGTCGACACGCCGAGCGGCACCTTCCTGCTCCACGAGCCGATCTCCCTCGAGACAGCTCGCGAGGCCATCGTCGCCCTGACAGAGCTCGGGCATCCGCCGAATTGCTACGTCAATGACCGCCTGTACGTCGAGAGGCACACGGAGTACTCCCGCATGTACGCGGAGTTCCAGCACCTCCCCGTGGAGGAGGTCGGAGATCTCGCTGCCTGGCTCGAGCGGCCGCCGACGAAGCTCGTTGCTGTCGCCGACCCGGCCGACATACCGGCGCTGCGGGCAGCGCTCGTCGCCACCATTGGTGACCGACTCTTCATGACGACGTCTCTGCCGTACCTCCTCGAGCTCGGAAACCCCGCCGTCTCGAAAGGAACGGGGATCGCGTTCGTCGCCGAGCGGCTCGGCATCTCGCTCGATCGCATCGTGTCGTTCGGTGACGGCGAGAACGACATCGAGCTGATCGACGAGGCCGGGTTCGGGATCGCCGTCGAGGACGCGAACCCGTTGCTCCTCGAGCGCGCCGACTGGGTGTGCCCGAGCGCGGATGTCGAGGGTGTCGCCACGGTGATCGATACCTACCTAGAATCCATCGCATGATCGACCTCAAGGCCGCCCGGGCAGAGCCCGACCGTTGGCGCACCGCCCTCGCCCGCAAGGGAGCCGGAGAAGCGTTCGACGCGCTGCTCGCGGCCGACGAGCACTGGCGCTCGCTGGTGCCGCGGGTCGACGACCTGCGCAGCCGCACGAAGCTCAAGGGCAAGCCGACGCCCGAGCAGCTCGCCGGGCTGCAACAGCTGAAGGAGGAGCTACACGCCGCAGAGGACGAGCTCGCGGCCGCAGCGGCCACCCGCGACGAGACGCTCGCAATCGTCCCCAACCCGCCGCACGACTCCGCTCCCGACGGCGACACCGAGGACGACGCCGTGGAGATCCGCCGGGTCGGCGAGCCGCCCACGCTTACCGAGGTGAAGGAGGCGAGCGAAGTTGGCCGCTTCGAGCTCGAGCGCGCGGCACGACTGTCGGGATCACGCTTCGGCTACCTCGTCGGCGACACCGCCCTGCTGGCGCTGGCGCTCTACCGCTTCGCGCTCGACCACGTCGCCGCGGCCGGCTTCACGCCGGTGCTGCCGCCGGTTCTGGTGCGGGAAGAAGCAATGGTCGGCACAGGCTTCTTCCCGACCGAGAAGTCGAACATCTACGAGCTCGAACAGGACGGCCTCTTCCTCACGGGCACCTCCGAGGTGGCGCTCGCGGCGTTGCATATGACAGAGATCCTCGAGGCCGGCGATCTGCCACTGCGCTATGCGGGGTTCTCGACCTGCTTCCGGCGAGAGGCCGGTGCGGCCGGCAAGGACACGCGCGGGATGTTCCGGGTGCATCAGTTCAACAAGGTCGAGATGTTCGTGTTCACGACGCCCGACGACGCCGGGGCCGAGCACGAACGGATGGTCGCCCTGGAGGAAGACCTGCTCTCACAGCTCGGGCTTCCCTATCGCGTCGTCAACGTCGCGGCCGGCGACCTCGGCGCACCCGCCGCCAAAAAGATCGACATCGAGGCGTGGTTTCCGAGCCAGGAACGCTACCGCGAGGTGACCTCGTGCTCGAACACGACCGACTTCCTGGCACGCCGCCTGGGAATCCGCTGCCGCAGCGTGGCCGGGCTCGCGACGCCGCACACGCTCAACGGCACCGTCGTCACCGACCGCTCCCTGCTGGCCATCCTCGAGAACTTCCAGGGTGAGGTGCCCGACGTGCTGCGAGGCTACGGCGCGCCCGAGCGCGTCACCGGCTGATCCGGCCGGCGACAGCGACCCCGTCAGGGTCGTGAAATGCGGCCGCTCGCGCGTCGCTTGAACGCTGCGTGCGTGTTCGTGACACCGACGAGCTCCCAGCCTTTCTTGCCAAGCTCGTTCCAGGCGGCCTCTTCCGCCGAGCGCTTGCCGCGACGCTTCAGGAGCCGGTACCTGAACTCCGGCCGCTGACGCACGCCCTCGGCACCTAGCGACTCACGCGCCGGCCCGGCCGCCGAGAGCGCCTCGATCCGCGCCCGGCCGAACGCAGCCCGAAAAGGGGACGGCGACACCTCCGGGTCCTCGAAATCCTGGGCGACGTTCGACGACGGCATCTTCGTCCGAGCCTAGCGGCCGAGCAACCGGAGCCGCACGGCAACCGTCGGCCCCGCGCCTGAATACACTGACGGCTCGGCGGGGTGCGAGAGCGGTCGAATCGGGCGGTCTTGAAAATCGCTGACGGGGCAACTCGTCCGTGGGTTCGAATCCCACCCCCGCCGCCTTCT
>JANOUB010000529.1:0-3475 GCA_031416615.1 Thermoleophilia bacterium | reverse complement strand
GCTCGCCCTCGCCGACCTGATCGGGCTCGACACCTGTGTCGCGATCATGGACGTTCTTCACACGGGCCTCGGCGATCCGAAGTACGCGCCGTGCCCGCTGCTTCGCCGGTACGTCGCTGCGGGGCGCCTCGGCCGCAAGAGTGGGCGCGGGTTCTACGAGTACGCATGAGCGGTGTGGATCCCCGGTTGCGGGAGCATCTGGCTGTAGGGGAACCCTCCGACGAGGAGTTCGTCGATTCTGCGTTCGGGCTCGTCCTGCGGCGACCACCCGACGGTGAGGCTCGCGCCCGGGCTCTCGCAAAGCTCGCCGAAGGCACTATTTCGCGGGCGAGCCTGCTGCACGAGCTCATCACCGCGACAGAGTTCGAGCGTGTCAGGCAGCTCGATGACGTGATCGCGTTCGCCGGCGGGGCGCGGGCGCGGGGCGAGCGGCCACGCCACCTCCAGGCACCTCCAGCAACCGACGAGCGTCTCGTCGAAGTGCCCTGGGTGCTCTCGCGGCTCCGTTCCGGCCGCGTGCTCGAGGTTGGCTACGCCTTCGCCGAGCCCGCCTATATCGCGGCTCTCGTCGAGGCTGGGCCCGGCGAGCTCGTCGGCGTCGATCTCGCCGAGGCCGAGGTGCCCGGCTTCGAGACCGTCGTCGCGGACGCCCGGGCGTTACCCTTTCCCGACGCGTCGTTCGACCAGGTCCTGCTCGTCTCGACCCTCGAGCACATCGGGGCCGACAACGAGGTGTACGGCGTCGAAGGGGCAGCCGACGACACGGGCCGGGCGGCGGCGCTGCGCGAGCTACGCCGGATCCTGCGGCCGTCGGGCAGCCTGCTCGTGACGGTGCCACTCGGCGAGCCGGGCGATTACGGCTGGTTTCGGCAGGAGGATATTCGTGGCTGGACGAGGCTCTTTACCGGTGCCGGGTACTTCGTCGAGGAGCAGGAGGCGTACGAGCTCGGGGCAGAAGGCTGGCGGGCGGCGCCGGCGTTCGATCCAAGAGGGGTCGTCTATGGCACTCGCGGGCCTGCCGCCTCAGCAGTGCTCTGTGCAGAGCTGAGCCCGCGTCGTTTGCGGCGGCTTGTCACCCCGGACGGCGCCCGGCGTACTGCGCGGCGCCGGCTCGGGCCGACGTACAGGCGCCTTCGCGGCGCGTAGGGGCGACGCGCACGCTTGCGGGGATGCGTCGTCTGCGCGTGAGCGTGGGGCGCTTGCGGCGGTCGAGGCTGCGCCTCGCCCCTACGGGTTCGGGTCGCCGTTGTTGGCGTGGGGGCGAGGCGCACGCTCGCGCGGATGCGTCGCCCTGCGACGCGCATGCGTCCCCTACGCGGACTGGGTGTCAGGCTCGGGCGTTGGCAGCTGGTGCCAGAGGGTGATCTTGCCGTCGGTGATGCGGAACACCGCCACCGCGGTCTGACCCGTGCCGTCGCACATGTGACCCGGGCGTCGCGTGAGAGCGAAGGTGGCGGTCACCTCGTCGCCGGCGAGCGATTGCTCGACGATTCTGCCACCACAGGGAAGCGACGCGTTGAACGAGAGGGCCTCGGCGTGGCTCGCGAGCTTGAGGCGCTGTCCGTTCTGGATTACCGTCGCGTCGTCGGCGAAGAGGTCGGCGGCCGCCCCGTCGTCGCTCGCGTTGATTGCCCGGCTCCAGCTCTCGACGATCGCGGTCGGGTTCTTCCCCTTGACGCCGCAGCCGACGACAACGAGCGCAAAAACCGCAGCAAGCAGGAAAAAGGTGAGCACTTGGCGCACGGCTCCCGACTATACTCGCGGCCGATGGACTTCTCGCTCACCCCCGAGCAGCGCGAGATCCAGGCGCTCGCCCGAGAGGTTGCAGAGGCCGAGATCGCACCGCACGCAGCGGCGTGGGATCGCGATCACACCTTTCCCCACCAGGTCTTCTCGAAGCTGGCTGAGCTCGGCCTGATGGGCGTGTGCGTTCCCGAGGAACTCGGCGGCGCCGGGGCGGACTTTCTCTCGTACATCCTCGTGCTGGAGGAGTTGTCACGCGCCGACGCCGGTGTCGGTGTCACCGTTGCGGTGCACACGAGCGCGGCGACGCTCCCCATCCTCGCTTTCGGCACCGAGGAGCAGCGGCAGCGGTTCGTGCCGGAGCTCGCGGCCGGTCGTGTGATCGGCGCATTCGCGCTCACCGAGGCCGAGTCCGGGTCCGATGCGGGCGCCCTCCGATCCTCTGCGGCGCCCGACGGTGACGGTTGGAGGATCAGTGGCGCGAAGCAGTGGATCACGAACGGCAGCCATGCAGGCACATTCCTCGTGTTCGTGCGCACGGACGCGTCCACGGACGGCCCGCGCGGGGTCAGCGCCTTTCTGCTCGACGGCAGCGATGTCGAGGTGACGCGGGAGGAGGAGAAGCTCGGACTGCACTCATCCTCGACGGCCGACATCCGCTTTGAGGGGGCGTTCGTGGGCCGCGACCGGCTGCTCCACGAAGAGAACTGCGGCTTCACGGTTGCGATGGCGACGCTCGACGGCGGGCGCATCGGCATCGCCGCGCAGGCTGTCGGGATCGCACAGGCCGCCTACGACGTGGCGCGAAAGTACGCACTCGAGCGCCGCCAGTTCGGAAGCCGGATCGCCGACTTCCAAGCGATCCAGTTCAAGCTCGCGGACATGGCGACCGAGATCGCAGCCGCCCGCTCGCTCACGTACCGGGCAGCCTGGCTGAAGCAGCAGGGGTTGCCACATACGGTCGAGGGCGCGCAGGCGAAGTTGTTCGCATCGTCGGTTGCCCGTCGGCAGACGGGCGAGGCGATCCAGGTGCTCGGTGGGTACGGCTACACGAAGGAATTCCCTGTCGAGCGCTACTACCGCGACGCGAAGATCACCGAGATCTACGAGGGAACGAGCGAGATCCAGCGCATCGTCATCGCGCGGCACATTCTGGCGCAACATGAAGGCCCCATCACGCCGCTGGCGTGATCGCTGCCCCGCCGAGCCGGTACAGGCAATCACTCATCTAGGCTGTCGGCATGTCCCGCGCCGCCGATGAGCCCGTTCGCCTGACGCGGATCTACACACGCGGCGGTGACGCTGGCCAGACCTCGCTCGGCGACGGCTCGCGGGTCTCCAAGCGCGACATGCGCATCGGGGCCTACGGCACGACCGACGAGCTGAACTCGCTCCTCGGTGTCGTCCTCGCGGGCGACTGCCCGTCGGATCTGCGAGCTCCGCTGGCGCGGATCCAGAACGAGTTGTTCGACGTCGGCGCCGACCTGTGCGTGCCCTTCCCGGTCGAGGGCAGACTGCGTGTCGAGCAGGGAATGATCGACGATCTCGAGATGCTCTGCGATGCGTTCAACGACTCGCTGCCGGAGCTCAAGAGCTTCGTCCTGCCCGGAGGTACCGGTGCCTCGGCGGGCCTCCACGTCGCGCGGACCGTCTGCCGCCGCGCCGAGCGCGAGACCCTTGCCGCAGCCGGCGAGCACGACGTCAATCCCCTCGTTGTCGTCTACCTGAATCG
>JANOUB010000528.1:0-3286 GCA_031416615.1 Thermoleophilia bacterium | reverse complement strand
CAGGGCGCGCTCGTCGTGGGCGTCGTCCGCTCCCGGGAGATCGGCGAGGAGAGCTCGCGCGACCTCGAGGTCGTCGCCGTTCGCGCGCTCGGCCGCAAGCCGGGCCGCGAAGCTCTCGAGTGTGATCCGTACCTCCGAGAGCGACGCGAGATCGCCCACGTCGACGGGCGCGACGACGATGCCGCGGCGCGGGTAGACCTCGACGAGCTTCTCCTGCGCGAGCGTGCGCAGTGCCTCTCGCACGGGCGTGCGACCGAGACCGAGCCGCTCCATCAACTCGCGCTCGCTGACCGGGGAGCCCGGGGCGAGCTCGAGCGTGACGATCAGCTCACGAATGCTCTGGGCGGCACGGTCGCTGAGCGAGAGACCGGCACCGGGATCGAGCTGGAGGGCGGGAAGCGGCGCGGGCATTGATATACGAATTGTATATCACATGCTCCGACGCCAGGCTTTAGCCTGGCGTCGCACGGAGAGAAGCGACGTTCGAGGCGCTCCGCTCGACGCCAGGCTGAAGCCTGGCGTCGCCTCGCCTAGGCTCGCTGCCTGGCGTCCCCGGCTCGGCGCGGGCGCGGGACGGGTGCGACGGCTCTCCAACATCGCACCCGCCCGTCGAGGAACAGTCAGCCCGCTACTTGCCGAGCCAGGCCTTGACCTTGCCGGGGTTCGCCTTGACCCACTGCTCGGCCGCCTTGTCCGGCTTCATCTTCTTGCCGGCGATCAGGTTCGCGACAGCGTTCTGGTCGGCCGACGTCCACTTGAACTTCTTGATCACGGCCAATGCGGGCGAGCCGCTCTTTGCGAACTTCCCGCTCACGAGCTTGTCGAGCCCGTACGACGGATACGCGCAGGCGTACAGCTTCGGGTTGCCGCCCTCCTTCTCGTCGTCCTTGCACGTCTTCGTGCGGGCCGGAAGCTGCATCCGGACGAGGTCGTACTGCGCGTTCAGGTACTGCGGGTCGTACCAGTAGAAGAGAACCGGCTTCTTCTGCTTGTACAGCTGGCTCCAGCGTGCGACCTGGGCCGGCTCGGCACCCGCGACCACATGCTTGAGGTTGAGCCCGAGGCCCTGGATCATGGCCTTGTCCTTCTGGACGTACGACGGATCGCCGCCGAGGAACATGCCCTGAGAGCCCGACTCGGGCGACTTGAACACGCTCTCCTTGCCCTTCAGTCCCGCCCACGTCTTGAACTGCGGGTACTGCTCGAGCAGGTAGCGCGGGATGTACCAGCCGATCACGCCGGTGATTCCGTTGCCGCCCACGTTCACGACCGAGCGGCTCGTCACGTATTTCTTGTTCGAGGCAGTCAGCGTGTTGTCCCAGTCCTCCAGCACGACATCGATCTTGCCGTCGGCCATCGCCTGGAAGCTCGGCTGGTTCTCGGTGATGTTCGACACCTTCACCTTGCAGCCGAGGTTCTTCTCGAGCACGTACTTGACGACATAGACGTTCGACGTCGAGCCGGCCCAGGCGTTCTCGTTCAGCACGACATTCCCGCACGCAGTCGAGCGGGCGCCGCCGCCGAGTGCACTCGCCGCGAAGATGGTGAGTGCAGCCACTGCGACGAGCGCGAGCCCCATCGAACGGACCCGCCTACCGCCGAGACGATTCGTCATTCGACCCTCCTTGTTGATATTCGATCACTGTCTCTTGAAACGTTGTTCCCGCGCCCTTGTTGGTCACGCGCCACCCTCCGGACGCGCTTTCCTCGAACCCTGGGTGACCCGATCGAGCGCGATCCCGAGCGCCAGGATCGCAACGGATGCAATCACACCCTGCCCGAACTGCCCGCGCACGAGCCCCTGCGCCACCTCGTAGCCGAGCCCGCCCGAGCCTACAAGACCTCCGATCACGACAACGGAGAGCACCATGATGATGCCCTGGTTGACGCCGAGCATGATCGCGTCGCCGGCGAGCGGGATCTTCACCTTCGTCAGGATCTGCCGGCGGGTGGCACCGAACGCTCCCGCTGCCTCGACCGTCTCTGGTGCAACGTCGCCGATGCCACGTTCGACGAGTCGCACGACGACCGGGAACGCATAGAGGACTCCCGCCACGATGCCGGGCACGATCGACACCGGCATCAGGTAGATGAACGGGATGACGTAGACGAGCTGCGGTAGCGTCTGCAGCACGTCGTTGAGCGGGCGCAGGATTCTCGAGACGGTTCTGCTCTCGGCCGCCCAGACGCCGAGACCCACACCGATGATCACCGCGAAGAGTGTCGACACGAGCACCTGCGAGAGCGTGTCCATCGCGAGAGGCCACACACCGAGCACGCCGATCGCGATCAGCATCACGAGCGTGGTCAGCGCCGGACGCAGGCCGGAGATGACGAAGGCGATCAGGGTCAGGCCGGCGACGGTGGTGAACCACGGCGCCTCGACGAGGAAGCTCTGGATCGGCAGCAGGAGCTCGGTGAGGATGAAGTTCCCGGTCGGCTCGGTGACCCCGAAGACCCAGGTGCTCGGGTCTTGCACGAAGTCGAGCACCGACTGGATTCGTTCGAGGAGCCAGGGCTGGATCGTCACACTCTGCTCCCGCACCCCGGCCGCGTCAGGGTAGACCCCGCTGACGCCGAGCAGCTTGGCGACGACAACCGCTGCTGCGACGAGGACGGCCGCGACGATGCTCTGCAGCAGGAGCCGGCGCTTGCCCGTCTCGTCGAGGTGGCGCTTCGCCGGGTCGGTGCGCTCGGCGATCCGCTCGGTGGCCCGGTCGAGAGCCATCGCCATGATCACGATCGCGAAGCCGCCGAGGATGGCGACTGCAGGATTTGAGTACAGACCACTCGTAACGACGGCACCGAGGCCGCCGCCGCCGATCAGGCCCGCGATCACGACCATCGAGAGCGCGAACAGGATCGTCTGGTTGACTCCGAGCAGGAGCATCCGGCGGGCGAGCGGGAGTTGCACCTTGCCGAGCATCTGGCGGCGGGTGGCGCCCATCGAGGCCGCCGCCTCAACGGTGTTGACGGGAACGCCTCGCACGCCGAGGGCCGTGATCCGTACGGCGGGAGGGATCGCATAGATGATCGTCGAGATCACCGCCGCCGCATACCCGATCGAGTAGAGCAGCACCACCGGCATCAGGTAGGCGAAGGCCGGCACGATCTGCATCGCGTCGAGGGCCGGGCTGATCGCGCGCTGGAAGCGGTCGGAGCGGCCGGCCGCGATTCCGATCGGAACGCCGATCACGAGCGCGAGCCCGACGGAGGCGATCATCAGTGCCAGCGTTTCCATGCTCGCCTCCCACAGCCCGAGCAACCCGAACGAGACGAAGGCGCC
>JANOUB010000527.1:0-2663 GCA_031416615.1 Thermoleophilia bacterium | reverse complement strand
CGTCGACCATGCGCCGCTCGCGCTTGAACGGGAGCGGGATCGACGGATCGGCGGAGTCGATCTCGCGGGCCAGGCGGTGGCCCGAGAAGACCGCGTCCGCGGTGAGCCGCGGTGCCTCACAGTCGCCGATCCGGTAGAGCGCGTTGACGCCCTCCGCTTCGAGCCCGGCGAGGCCGATGTCGTCCTTGAGTGACCGGAACAGCGCCTCGTTCGATCGCCGCTGCGAGATGAGCACGACACCGTCGGCCTCGAACGTGTGCTCGTGGCCGTCCTCGTCGTAGACATGACTTGCGACGACACCGCCTTCCTCGATCCGGGTCGGCAGGTGGTACGTGACGATCTCGACGCCCAGCTTGTGCAGCCTGCGGTGCTGGTTCGGCGCCTCGAGCGTGAAGTGCATGTACGGCCCGACGGTGCCCATCGGCGTCATCAGGGTGACCTTCTTCCCCTCCATCGCGAGCTTCTCCGCGATCGAGACACCCATGAAGTAGCCGTCGTTCTCGAACACGACGATCCGCTCGCCGTCGAGCTGCTTGCCCTCACCCATGATCTGGTCGGGCGTCGCCTGCCAGGCAAGGCTCGCGTCGGCACCGGGGATGGGGGCGTGCGAGGCGCCGTTGAGGCCGTCCGTGGCCCAGTAGGAGCCGGTCGCGACGATGACGATCTCCGCCCCGTATTCCGCCACGTCCTTGGCCGACAGCTTCGTGTTCGGGATGAACTCGACGTTCGGCAGCTTGTCGAGCTGGATCTTGCGGTAGTTGATGATGCGGCCCCACTCGCCGAGGCCCGGCAGCTGCGGGATCCAGCGAATCGTGCCGCCCATGTCGTCCTGCGCCTCGACGAGGTGCACCCGGCGCATGCCGCGCTTGCCGAGGATCATCGCGCACTCCATCCCGGCCGGGCCGGCGCCGACGACGAGCACGTCGTTGTCGGCATTCTTCGCCTTCGTGAAGCGCTCCGGATGCCAGCCGCGGCGGTACTCCTCGCCTGCGGTCGCGTTCTGCGTACAGATGAGCGGCGGGCCGCCGATCTCCCAACGGGAGATGCAGACGTTGCAGCCGATGCACTCACGGATATCGTCGAGCCGGCCCTCCGAGATCTTCATCGGCAGGAACGGATCGGACGTCGACGGACGGCAGGTGGCGATGATGTCGAGCTTGCCCTCGTTGATCGCGTCGGCCATCAGGTCGGGGTTGGTCCAGCGGCCGACACCGAGCACGGGCTTCTTCGAGATCGCCTTCACCGCGGCCTGCCAGGGCAGCGCCCGGCCCTGCGGGTAGAAGCGCGACGGCGTCGCGTCTTCGCCCCACTCGGCGATCCCCGACAGGTTGATGTCCCACACGTCGACGAGATGGTCGACGAGCTCGACGAACGGCAGGCAATCGCGCTTGAGCTGCGTCCCGGCCTCGCCCATGAACATATCGGTGGACATTCGGACGCAGATCGCGCAGTCGTCGCCGACGGCCTCCTTCACCATCTCGATCGTCTCCCGCCAGAACCGGGCCCGGTTCTCGAAGGAGCCGCCGTACTCGTCGGTGCGGTGGTTGTAGTAGGGAGTCAGGAACTGCTGCGGCAGGTACGAATGCGAACCGTAGACGTAGACGATGTCGAAGCCGGCGGTGCGCGCCCGCTTCGCCGCGGCGACATAGAGGTTCTGGAGGTAGCGGATGTCGTCCTTGTCCGCCTCGATCGCGTAGGTGAGGTACTCGAAGTCGCTCGGGATCTGCGAGGGGCCGCGCGCGACGCAGCGGGATTCCATGTTCGGGGCGTGAGGGCCGCCGTACCACAGCTCGCAGGCGGCGAGCGCGTCGTGCTCGTGCAGCATGTCGCACATCAGCGACAGGTTCTTGATGTCGCCGTCGTCCCAGATACGTGCCGACATGCGATGGGTGTCGTCCGACTCGGGGGAGATCGAGCAGTACTCGGTCGAGACGCCGGCGAATCCGCCCTCGGCCTTCAGCGCCCGGAAGTACGCCTGGCTGAACGGCTTCTCGGAGCCGAAGCCGTTGCAGTGGGGCACCTGGTAGAAGCGGTTCTTCATCACCTTCGGGCCGATCTTGATCGGCTCGAACAGGATGTCGTGCTTGGGATCACGCGCCATGTCGGGAAGCCTCCTCTGGGGCGGTACTGGTGCAGAGATTCTCTAGGCGTCTGCCCGGAGATGCAAATAGCAAGTGAAAGGGGGCGGGCAAGCCCGCCCCCTTTCACCGCGAGAACGATTGACTACTGCGTCGGGGCGGCGACGCCTGCCGGGGTCGTCTCCGGCAGCAATGGGGTCTCCTCACGCCAGTGGATCCGCTCCTTGTCCTGCACGACGCGCCGGAAGAAGAAGAGCAACAACGAGATCACGAGGACACCCAGGCCGATGATCTTCTCCTTCGAGCCGCCGTACCCGCCGGCCGCGTTCTGGAACCAGCCAAAGCCGACGATTGTCAGGATCAGGCACCAGACGGCGAGAATCCCGGCGATCGGCGTCCAGATCGCACCGAGCTTGATCGGGCGTGGCCAGTCCGGCCGGTCCTTGCGGAGCAGGACGTAGGCCGAGAGCGCAAACACGTGCGCCAGCACGTAGCCGAGATTGCTCGCCGCGTAGATACCGAAGATGTTGCCGATGAAGAGCAGGAACAGGATGTTGATCACCATGTCCACCGTCATCGCGTTCC
>JANOUB010000526.1:0-4722 GCA_031416615.1 Thermoleophilia bacterium | reverse complement strand
CGCCCGACTGCTTGCCGAGCGTGCGGATCGAGGGCGCCTGGCCCGTGTCGAGGTACGTCCGGCGCATGAACACAGCGACCTGAAGGTGGCGCGGTGTCAGCTCCGGAATCCCGTTTTCGCGGGCGATCGCAGCGGCGATCTCCTCATTCCACTGTGACGGGTCGGTGAGGAATCCCTCGGCGTCGACCTCGACCGTGCTGCCGGCAAGCGTTTCGGTGATCGTCATTCGCTCTCTCCTTTCGTCACTTGGATTTCGTCACTTGGTTATCGAGACGGGCTGCTTCTTACCCGTCATCTGCATCTGCGGGGAGATCCCCGGGATGTCGCGGCCGGGGAGTAGCACGTGCCAGTACATCCACTGGAACATCAGCTTTCCCAGGTGGTTGAGCCGGGATTCCCGGAGCAGCGGCATCGGCCCGAGGGACGACGGGAAGCGGCCGGGGAGCGGCTCGGTCTCGTAGTTGAAGTCGATCAGCAGCGCCTTGTGGAAGCCCGTCTCGATGAAGCAGTTGGCGTGCCCATCATAGGACGCGTCGAGTTCCTCTCCGGCGAGGAAGCGCCGGACGTTCTCGGTCAGCACCTCACCTTCGAAGTGGGTGACGGAGCCCGCCTTCGACGTGGGCACGTTAGTTGCGTCGCCCAGCACGAACACGTTGGGCTTGGCCTTCGACTGCAGCGTGGCGGGATCCGTGGGGACGAAGCCGAGGTCGTCGCCGAGCCCCGGGGAGCGGCTGACGTAGTCGGCGCCGCCGTGCAGGGGAATCGTCACGAGCAGGTCGAACGGCACCTCGCGTTCGTCGTAGCTGACGAGCCGCCCGCCCGCGCCGTCGACCTCGCCGGTGTTGAACTCGGTCACGAGCTCGATGCCCTTCTCCGCGAGCAGGCTGCCGAGCCGGTCGGAGGCGATCGGCTTCGTGAACGCGCCGTCGAGCGGCGTCACGAACGTTATCTCGACCCTTTCGCGCACCTTGCGGTCGTGGAAGTACCAGTCGGCGAGGAAGGCGAACTCGAGCGGTGCCACGGGGCACTTGATCGGGAGGTCGACGAAGTTGACGACGAGCTTGCCGCCGTCGAAGCTGTTGAGCGCGTCTGCCAGAGCGGCCGCGCCCTCCGGGGTGTAGAAGGTGAACACCTTTTCCATCCACCCGGGGCCCGTCATCCCTTTCGTCTCCTCGGGCTGGAGGTGTGAGCCGGTGGCGACGATGAGGACGTCGTAGCGGAGCGTTCTCCCGTCCTCGAGGTGCACGGTGTCCGCATCGAGCTCGACATGGTCGACGCCCGTGTGGTGGAAGGCGATGCCGGCGTGCAGTTGGCGGGCACGAGGCCGGACGATCTCATCAAGGGTCGCGAGCCCGAACGGGACGAACAACAGCCCCGGCTGGTAGACGTGCCGGTCGTCCTTGTCGACGACGGCGATCTCAGCCTCGTCCAGGTCGTACAGCTTGCGGAGGCGGTTCGCCATCAGCGTACCGCCCGTGCCGCCGCCCAGGATCACGATCTTCTTCGCCACCACCGTAACCTCCCGTGTCGTGCGCTCGTGTTCGTGCTTGCAGTGTCCGTCCGGCCGGGGGCCGCCGCATCGGGGAGACGGCGCAGGCGGTGTCCGTAGCAACTACTTATATTCTACAATTATGTAGTTGTGTATACTGTGCGATGAAATCGACTTCGGAGGGATTGCGATGCATCCAGGACAGGTGACCACATTGACCGGGCAGCCGTTGTCGGGGCTGCCACACCCGCTCCCCGAGGTGTTGGTGGAGTTGATCGCCCGGCGCTTCCGCGTCATCGGCGAGCCGATGCGCATCAGGCTGCTCGATCGGCTACGCGTCGGCGAGGCGACGGTGCAGGATCTCACCGAGGCGGTGGGCGCGTCACAGCAGAACGTCTCCAAGCACCTCGGCGTCCTCCACGACGCCGGCATTGTCGGCCGCCGCAAAGAGGGGACGCAGGTCTTCTATCGCGTCGTCGACGCAGGCGTGTTCGAGCTGTGCGAGACGGTCTGCGGCAGCGTGCAGCGCCAGGTGGCCGAGCTGAACGCGATCCTCGAGGGGGCAGGACGATGATGCGCCGCTCATGGCCGCTCGAGCGGGTGCTCTTCGCGCTCGCCGGAACGGTGACGCTCGCGAGCATCACCCTCGCGGTGCTCGTCTCTCCCTGGTTCCTCTTGCTCACGGCATTCGTGGGGGTCAGCCAGTGGCTCTACGTCTCGGTTGGCTGGTGCCCGGCGTCGCTCGTCGTCGAGCGGGTCTTCCATGTGCAGCGGGGGTGCCCCAGATGACCGCCGTGGGCCCTGTCGGCCGTCTGGGCGCGTGGACAGCCGACCACTTCCGCAGCGTCCTCGTCGCGTGGATCGTGGTCGCCGTCGGGCTGGGCGCGCTGGCGCCGCGCGTCGAGACGGCGCTCTCGGGTGCGGGCTGGGAGGCCTCCGGCTCGCAGTCGGTGCAGGCGCGCGATCTGATCGACCGCAACTTCGGCGGCCAGTCGAGCGCCGCGCTGATGGTCGTCGTCCACTCGCCGGCAGCGAAGGTGGGTGAGCCGCAGTTCGCCACCACGGTCAACCGCGTCGCCACTATCCTGCGTGCCGACCCGCGGGTAGCGTCGGTCGCGCTGCCGCGCGCCGGCTTCTCGATCTCGCAGGACGGGCACACCGCGATCGTCAGTGCCGGCGCGAACGGCTCGACGACGGAGATGGTCGCGGCCGCCGACGACCTGAAGGGCAAGCTCAAGGCTGCGGGTGCTGACGGCGTGCAGGTGAGCCTCACCGGGGCGTCGGGCATGTGGTCCGACTTCAACGAGGCCAACCGCAGCGCGATGCTGAAGTCGGAGTTGCTCTCCTGGCCGGTGACGCTCGTGATCCTGATGCTCGCGTTCGGGTCGCTCGTCGCGGCGGGTCTGCCGTTGATGCTGACGATCCTCGGGCTCGTCGCCTCCGCCGGCACGCTCTACCTCGGCACACGATTCTTCGACATCTCGATCTGGGCGATGAACTTCGCGCTCATGTTCGCGCTGGCGCTCGGGATCGACTACGCGCTCTTCGTCGTGCACCGTTTCCGCGGAGCCTTCTTCGGCTCGAAGCTGAGCGCGCGGGAGGCGGTGGCGGTGACGATGGACACGGCGGGCAAGGCGGTGCTCTTCTCGGGGGCAACGGTGTTGATCTCGCTATCGGCGGTGATGCTCGTGCCGAGCCCGGCATTCCGCTCGATGGCGCTCGGGATCATGGTCTCCGTCCTCTTCGTCCTGCTCGCGACACTCACCTTGCTCCCTGCCGTGCTCGCGAAGCTCGGGCCACGGGTCGACAGGCTGGCGCTCAAGTGGGTGCACTCGGGTGAGCACCGCTCACCTGCGTTCGCCGCCTGGGCGGAGCGCCTGTGGCGGCGGCCGGTCCTGTTCGGGACGGCCGCGCTCGCGATCCTCGTCGTGCTCGCGCTGCCGGTGCTCGGCCTGAAGACCGGGATGCCGTCAATCAAGGTGGTGCCGAAGAGCGACACGTCCCGGCAGGGCTACGAGTTCGTCCAGGCGGCCTTCGGCACCGGGGCGCCGGGGGCGTTGCAGATCGTCGGCCCCGCCGCAGCGATCACCCAGGCGGCCGTGACCGTGAAGGCAGATCCCGGGATCGCCCGGGTGCTGCCGGCGCAGCAGGGCTCCGACGGGCTCGCGCTGCTCCAGGCCGTGCCGAAGGCCGATCCGTCCAGCCCCAGCGTGGGGGCGACGGTCGACCGCCTGCGCTCCGCTCTGCCGACGGGTGTGCTCGTAGGCGGCGCCACGGCCGAGAACCACGACCTCGAGCAGACGCTCGCGGCGAAGACGCCGCTCGTGATCGGCGTCGTGCTCGTCCTCGGCTTCATGCTGCTCCTGCTCGCCCTGCAGGCGCCGGTGATCGCCGCCGTCGGCGTCCTCACGAACCTGCTGGCCACCGGTGCCGCATTCGGTGTCGCCCGCCTGATCTTCCAGGACGGCCACGGCGCCGGCCTGCTCCGCTTCGAGTCGCAGGGCTTCATCGACGCCTGGGGGCCGGTGTTCTTCTTCGCGATGATCTTCGCGATCTCGATGGACTACACCGTGTTCCTGCTCTCGGCGGCGAAGGAGCACTGGGACCGCACCGGAGACCCCAGAGAGGCGATGGTCGGCGGCCTCGCGCACTCCGGACGCGTGATCTTCGCGGCTGCCGCGGTGATGGTGGCTGTCTTCCTCACCTTCGCGCTCTCGGGGCCGCTACCGCCGAAGGAGATGGGCGTCATTCTTGGCGTCGCCGTTCTCCTCGATGCGCTCCTGATCCGGCTCGTGCTCATACCCGTCGCCCTCCGCCTCCTCGGTACCTGGGCGTGGGGACTGCCGCGCTGGCTCGACCGCGTTCTCCCCGACGTCAGGTTCGGCCACTCCTCCTGACGCGAGCCAGGGCGGGAGGCGTCCCGCCCTGGCCGAGATTGGTCTGTAGACCAACTCCCCAGCCGATTCGCGAAGCTTCAGGTTCAGGTCGCCGACCGTGCCGAGGCCGGCCTCGTCGCGCGCGCCGCAGGACTCGGAGAGCAGCCGATGCGGGAGCAGTAACCCGACGGTGGGCGGTACACGGTCCGGTCTTTCTATCGGAGTCCGTCGGTGCCGGACCGCGCCGTGACAAACGGAGTCGGTCCGGCGAACAGCGGGTCAGGCGGATGACTCGGAAGCCGCAACCGGCAGACCGAAATAAAAACGGCGGTACTGGAGCCCCTAACCGGGGACCCC
>JANOUB010000525.1:0-2157 GCA_031416615.1 Thermoleophilia bacterium | reverse complement strand
AGCAACAGGGCGTACTCGCGCGAGTGGTCGCTCGACGGCGTCGTCGGGTCACACCCGTGATCCGAGGTGATGATCAGCAGATCACCCTCACGGAGCGCCTCGAGGATGTCCGGGAGCCGGCGGTCGAAGTCCTGGAGGCAGCGATGGAAGTTGACCGGGTCGTTGCGGTGGCCCCAGAGCTGATCGGTCTCTACGAGATTGGTGAACACAAAGCCCTCATCGATGTTCTCGAGGAGTTCGATCGTGCGGTTTATACCGTCAACGTTCGACTTCGCCGGGAACGACTCGCTGATGTCGCAGCCCGCGAATATGTCCGAGATCTTCCCGACGCCGTAGGTCGTGTGGCCGGCATTGCGGATCGCGCTCAGATAGTTCGGGCGGCGAGGCTCGAGCGAGAAGTCGTGCCGGTTGGGCGTCCGCTCGAACCGTCCGGGCGTCCCGAGGAACGGGCGGGCGATGACACGGCCGACGGCGTGCTTGCCGGTGAGGATCTCGCGCGCCGCGCGACAACCGTCGTAGAGCTCCTCGAGCGGGATCGTCTCCTCGTGCGCGGCGATCTGGAAGACGGAATCCGCGGACGTGTAAACGATCCACTTGCCCGTCTTCTGATGCTGCTCACCGTACTCCTGAATCACCTCCGTACCCGACGCGGGCTTGTTGCAGAGAACGCCTCGCCCGGTGCGATTCATGAACGGGTCGATCACGTCGTCGGGAAAGCCGTACGGGTACGTGGGAAAAGCCACCGCCGTGACGACACCCATCAGCTCCCAGTGCCCCGCCGTCGTATCCTTGCCCCTGGAGCGCTCGAGCAGCCGTCCGGCGACGGCCGGAGCACCCGGCTGAGGCGGGCAGCCCTCGAGCGGTGCGACGTTCCCGAGCCCGAGAGCCTCGAGATTCGGCAGGTCAAGGCCACCGACCGCGCGAGCGACGTTCCCCAGCGTGTCCGAGCCCTGATCCCCCCACTCGGCCGCATCCGGCAACTCACCCGCGCCGACGGCATCGAGCACGATCACGCAGGCCCGCGGCATCCCGGTAGTCTACGTACGACATGCGAACCGTTCTCGGACTGATCGAACTGGTGTTTTACGTCGTCTCGATCCTCGCGCTCTCCGCAGCCGTCACGTACGCCGTGGTCAAGATCTCGCCGACCAAGTCGGCGAAGCAGACCGACAAAGCCTGAGCCTGGGCCTGGGGCGCACCGTGCGGGTGCCAACCCGTGTTGGCCTCAGGCTGAGCCGCTGATCGCGCCCGAAAGCGGCGTGTACGGCAGGCCGTGTGCTTGCGCAACCGCTTCGTACGTGATCTTGCCCCCGACCACGTTGACGCCCTTCGCCAGAGCCGGATCCTCGGCGATGGCGCGGACGACACCCTTGTCGGCGATCGCCTCGACATAGGGCAGCGTCACGTTGGTCAACGCCTTCGTTGACGTGACCGGGACCGCGCCGGGCATGTTCGCCACGCAGTAGTGGACGATCCCGTCGACCTCGAACACCGGGTCGTCATGAGTCGTGGCGTGCGAGGTCTCGAAACAGCCCCCCTGGTCGATCGCAACATCGACGAGAACCGCACCGGGCCTCATCAGGGCCAGCATCTCCCGCGTCACAAGCTTCGGAGCGATCGCGCCGGGGACAAGCACAGCGCCGATCACCATGTCGGCGTCGCCGAGCACCTCCTCGATCTGCAGCCGGTTCGACATCGCGAGGGTGACGCGGCCGTCGAGTGCGATCTCGAGATCGCGCATGCGTTCGACCGACTTGTCGAGCACCCACACGTCCGCCTGCATACCGACCGCGATGATCGCGGAGTTCAGTCCGACAACGCCACCACCGAGAATCACGACCTTCGCCGGCGGCACGCCCGGAACACCGCCGAGCAAGATGCCGCGGCCGCCGTGTGCCTTCTCGAGCGACCACGCGCCCATCTGCGGCGCCAGGCGCCCCGCCACCTCGCTCATGGGCGCGAGCAGGGGCAGTTGGCGATCGGCCTTCTCAACCGTCTCGTAGGCGATCCCTGTGATCCCCGAGTCGACGAGGGCGCGGGTCAAAGGCTCATCTGCGGCGAGATGCAGGTACGTGAAGAGCGTCAGGCCCTCCCGGAGGCGGGCGTACTCCTCGGCCACCGGCTCCTTCACCTTGAGGAGGAGCTCGGCCGAGGCCC
>JANOUB010000524.1:0-2301 GCA_031416615.1 Thermoleophilia bacterium | reverse complement strand
TACAAGGAAGAGATCTACAACGCGGGCAAGGAGCCTCTGCTCCTGCTGTTGGTCTCGTTCCTGCTCTCGTTCGCCCTGACGCGGCTCTACACGAGACTTGCGCGGCGCCATGGCTGGGGGAGCGGCCGTGTGGGCGATATTCATCTTCACCACATGGTGCCCGGCCTCGTGCTCGTTCTCGTCAGCGGAGTGATCGGGTTCTCCGCCTATACGAATCCTGCGTTCGTCGACGTTGCTGCGGTCGCGTTCGGTGCGGGCGCCGCGCTCGTCCTCGACGAGTTCGCCCTTGTGTTCCATCTCGAGGACGTCTACTGGGAGGATGAGGGGCGCCAGTCCGTCGTCGCCACCGTCCTCGGTGCGGCCGTCATCGTGCTGATGCTGGTAGTCACGGCGCCCTCCGGCCTGCATACAGACACCTTCTTCGACCGCAGCCGGCTCTTCGCGCTCGCGTATCTCGGGGGCAACGCGTTGTTCGCACTGATGTGCTTCCTCAAGGGCAAGCCGTTCATCGGTCTGGCGGCGATCTTCGTCCCGCTCGTCGGGCTCGTGGGAGCGACGCGCATCGCGCATGCGCGGTCGCCGTGGGCCCACGTGTTCTACGACGACGCGAAGCTCGAACGGGCTCGCGACCGGTTCTCACGCTGCCTCGGCCAGCGGGTCCGCAACCGCGTCGTCGCTGTTCTCGGCGGCTTTCCGCATCGCCCCGCGCCTCATTCCTGAGGAACAGCTTCTGGTCGATCGGCTCGACCAGCCCCCAGATGGTTGCGGCCGCCGCGCCGGCGAGGGCCGCCTGCGACCACGAGTTCACGCCGTGGCCAGCTTGCGCAAGCGCGAGACAGCGACGTCGAGTTTCCCGTCCGCGTAGGTCGCGCGGAGCTCGCGAGCCAACTCAGGTGTGACGGCGGCTCCCCCGATCACGAGCGTTGCGCCGGGAGGAGGAACCATCGCGGCGAGTGACGCTCGCAGGAGGTCGACCGACTCCGGGCGGGCGGCGCTGATGCACACCATCGAGGCGCCGACGTCCTTGGCGAAGCTCAGCGCTGTCTCGACTGGTGTATCGGCGCCGAGGAACTCGACCCGCCAGCCGTCCGCGCGGAGCATGACCGCGAGCATCAGCAGGCCGATGTCGTGCTGCTCGCCGGGGGCGCACGCCAACACGGTAACCCCGTGGACGCCGCCCCGCCCGTCCGAGAGCAGCTTCCCGAGGTGAGCCCGCACCTTGGCCGTGATCGCATGTTCCTGCGCAATCGACAATTCGCCCGCTTGCCACGCAGCACCTGTCCAGCGCAGAACGGGAGTAATGACTTCAGTGAGCGTTTGTTGGAGTGGCAGGACGGCGAATGCCTGGTCGAGCATCGCCGAGAGCATCTGCGGCTCGCTGTCCCGGATCGCGGCGATGAGCGCGTCATGTAGCTCTCCAGGCGCTTCCAGCGCGGCTGAGCTTGCCTCGTCGAGCACACGGGCTGCCTCACCGATGCGCCAGCCGTCGCGGATCCGGTCGCGGAGCCATTCGACCCGTTGCACGTCCGTCTCGGTGTAGCGCCGCTGGCCGCCGACGGTGCGAACGGGTCGGAGCACGCCGTAGCGTTGCTCCCACTTCCTCAGGGTGTCCGCCGCGACGCCCGTCCGCTGGGCCAGCGCTGCGATGTTGAGAAGAGGGGCAGCCATTAGAATTTTCCTGGACGAAGCGTAGACTACGGCTTGCTCGAACCTCCTCGCGGACAAGGGGACGACAACCGCACCGCCTACTGGTGCCCCGGCTGTCAGCGCCAGAGGTAGACCCGAGTTTCCCCGGCCACGGGCGGGGTACGATCTCCGTATGACCGCCACCACGCTCGCGCTCCCGCCGCGTTACCGCGGGACCGAGTTGATCGCGTCCGGCGGCATGGCTGATGTCTATGTCGCGACCGACGACGCTCTCGAACGCTTGGTCGCAATCAAGGCGTTGAACGACCGATTTGCCGGCGATCCCGAGATCAGGATGCGTTTTACGCGCGAGGCGCGGATCGCTGCTCGGCTGTCGAACGAGCCGAATGTCGTCACGATCTACGACGTGGCCGATGCGGGAGGGCGTCCCACGATCGTGATGGAGTTCCTGCCGGGAGGCACGCTCGCAGACCGTTTGCGGGCGGGGCCGATCGCCCCGGCGCTCGCACTCGCGTGGCTCGGACAGGCGGCCAGGGCGCTCGACGCGGCGCACGCAGCCGGTGTCGTCCACCGTGACGTCAAGCCCGCGAACCTGATGCTGGGAGCCGACGGCGAGGTGCGCGTGACCGACTTCGGGATCGCCCGGATCGCCGG
>JANOUB010000523.1:0-2069 GCA_031416615.1 Thermoleophilia bacterium | reverse complement strand
AGCAGGAGCAGAGGCTCCTTGCCCGCGTTGTAGATCTCTTCCTTGTAACCGGGGATGAAGCGAAAGACATTCACTACCAGTGAAGGTAGCGGTAGCGCAGCTACCCGAGACAACCTCGAAATCGGTTGACTGCCTCGGCGAATGCCGGCGAGTGGTTCTCGTCAGCCGCTCCGGCAAGCGTTGTTATTTGCGTGACGACCAGGCGTGTACGAAAGCGTGCTGCGGGCGTGTTTGCGGCGAGAGCGGGTTTGCCCGGAACACGGGGAGGGCGCGTCGCCGCTCACGGATGAGCGCGATTGCTTCGTCGGGGGTTGCGCCGTGACGGACGAGCCAGCAGCCGATCACGGTGCCCGTGCGGCCGTGGCCGCCCCAGCAGTGTACGTAGCGGCGAGGTCATGCGGGCGGTCGGCGAGGTCGACGATCTTGTCGTGGAGCGTGAGTCGCTCAGCCAGACGACTGGGATGCCCTGCTCGCCGTAGATAGCGCCAGCGAGCTGCCCGTAGACGGCACCAGTGGTGTCGGCGTCGTTGCCGAGGTTGACCGCCCGAAGCGCCCCGGTGCGGAAGTCGTCGGTTGACGCGAGCGCCCAAAGTGCGGCCACCAGAGTGTCGACGACGTAGCCCGAGGCTCGGAGGTCGCGCTCAGTAAGAGCATGGAACGAGCCTCGAGCGATCGTGGTGATTTCCGCTGTCTCGGCCTTGTAGCGTCCCGGGGTGAGCAGGTCGACCTTTGACACGCCGATCAGCGCGTCGACGAGGATGCGGCAGAGCAGACGGCAGGCGTCGACCGCGACCGGCGCCCCGTGCGTTGTTCGTGACGACTCGGCGGCCCGCGCCTCGGCGAGCAGCGGATCGAGCGCGAAGCGCATCGGCACCGGGGCGAGTCGCATGATCGACCCGTTACCGGCCGTGCGATCGCCAGTCGGGCCTGCGAGCGGGTCGCCGGTCTCCTCGAACTGATGGAGCGCCTCCCGCGTGATGTTCCCGATGTCGAAGCACCGTTCCGTGCTCGACAGATAGCCCTCGCGGTACCAGCGAACGTATCGTCGCATCTGGTCGCCCGGGTCCCAGCCCGTCTCGACGATGCTCTCGGCGAGGCAGAGCGCCATCGACGTATCGTCTGTCCACTGGCCAGGCTGCAGACCGAACGGGCCACCACCGACCATGTCGTCGAGCGGCGTGAACGACCCTGGCGGCTTGAACTCCACGGTCGTCCCGAGCGCATCGCCGGCCGCCAGCCCGAGTAGACAGCCGCGGTATCGATCGCGGGAGAGTTCGGCCACCGGCAGCCGTACCGTCCTCGAGTTGAAGTGTGGGACGGACTTGAGCGCCTGCGCCTGGGACAGCGTCAAGCTCGCCTCGGGGGTTCTCAACGAAAACGCCGATGCCGGCTACATGCGAAGAACCGCGCGGCGGGGGCCGGCGAGGAAACCGGCCTCGACGAGCAGTGGCATCGCTTCCGTCTCGGCGACCGGACGACCATCGAACCGCTCGACCGCAAGCCGCTTGGCATGACCTTCGCGCACCCAGTCCGCGAGCGCAGTGAGCGCGGGCCGCAGCCATGCCTCGTCGGGCTCGCGCAGGGGGACGAGCGTACGGCCGCCCCGCTCGACGTAGAGCGCGGCAGAGCCACCGAGCAGGACGACGTGGGCGCCGGCCACCCGGGCCGCGCGCGCACCAGCGCGTCGCGGCCACGGCAACGCTGCGCCGTATGGCTGGGCAGGGTCTGCCGCGGCGAGCACGAGCGCGTCGTCCTCGGCCCCGCTCCGCAGCTCGCGCAGCCGCTCGACCGCTCCCGGCAGCGCGAACTGCGCGCCGCCGAGACCCTCGACGAAGTACCCGCGACGGCAGACACCGATCGTCTCGAGTGCACGCAGTTCGCCGTAGACGGCCCCGTAGCCACCTGCGATGCCCTCGCCGCGCACGCCATCGCGGACGACGATCCCCTGACGCTCGAGCAGGAGTTCGGCGAGGGCGCGACGGTCGACGGTCGACGGGAACAGGCGGGACGTGAGCGACCAGCGCCCCTGCGTCGAGGTCGTCCCGGCAGCCCGGGTGCGGGAGAACCGG